>JAQRMR010000074.1 GCA_028599115.1 Methyloprofundus sp. | reverse complement strand
CAGGTTTAGCTCGGTTAAATTCAACTTTTAGATCAGGAGTGCCGCAATTATTTGCTGAAGTCGATAGGACAAAAGCAAAAACGCTAGAAATTCCTTTAAGTGATGTTTTTAATACCTTACAAGCTTATTTAGGTTCTGCTTATGTCAATGACTTTAATCAATTTGGTCGAACTTGGCAGGTTAAAGTTCAGGCTGATGCAGAGTTTCGCTTAAAACCTGAAGATATACGTCAATTGGAAGTGCGTAATAAAAATGGCGATATGATTCCCTTGGGGACTTTAATTAAGGTTGATGAAACCATCGGACCACAAACTATTTTGCGTTATAACTTGTATCCAGCAGCCTCTATTACAGGGAGTGCCGCAGCAGGCTTTAGTTCTGGTGAAGCTTTGGAGTTAATGGAACAAATGGCAGAAAGTAAATTTCCTGATGCACTGGGGTTTGAGTGGACAGGGATGTCTTTTCAGGAAAAACAAGTTGGCTCTGAGGCCGTGGTTATTTTTGCTTTAGCGATAGTCTTAGTTTTTCTTGTTTTAGCGGCTCAATATGAAAGTTGGAGTTTACCGATTGCCGTATTATTAGTTGTTCCTTTGGCATTATTAGGAACCGTTGCTGCACTAATGGTGCGAGAGTTTGATAATAATGTGTATACACAAATAGGGATTGTTTTAATTATTGGTTTAGCCAGTAAAAATGCAATTTTAATTGTTGAGCTAGCCGCTGAGCAGCGAGCTAAAGGAATTGCGATATTTGATGCTGCTGTGGGAGCTGCAAGACTTCGGTTTAGAGCGATTTTGATGACTGCTTTTTCATCGGTATTAGGCTTTATGCCGTTGATGGTTGCGAGTGGTGCAGGGGCTGCAAGCCGTCAAGCAATTGGAACAGCTGTTGTCGGTGGGATGATTGCTGCCGTTGTAATGTCCTTGATTTTTACCCCTGTTTTTTATGCCATTATGCAAGCTTGCAGTGAACGTTTGGGTAAAAAAGCATAATACAAAGAGTTTTATTGGAGACTGTAAATAATTATGTCGCTGTAGCCCGTATGAAGCTTGCGTAATACGGGGTATTTAATACACATAAGCGAGAGGTAAAACTTACCTTGATTCTATCTTTTGGTATTTTGCAAGACAATGCCCTGTGTGCCCCCCGTATTCCGTGCCTACATACGGGCTACATGCTATATAAATCAAAACCTTTCAAGTTGGCTTATTTTTCCACACTTAACGGTGACATAGCCTATTATTTAGACATGTTTTTTTATGGTTTGCGTAGGATGGGTAGAGCGTCTCTTTGCGAAACCCATCATTTTATTCACAGCATTGATGGGTTTCACTACGAACCTAAAACATAGGATCTACGTTCTACCCATCCTACAGAGTATTAAAGCGACCTAGCCTTTAAAAATGCTTGTTCAGATAAAGTGCTCCATTGAGACACTTGGCTTCTAAATTGGCTAAAAGACGTGTAAATTTTCTTCGACATAGGATCTTTATTGGCTAATTCTAAGACGACTTCCTCTGATATTTGTTTTAAGGTTTTTAAAACGTCATCAGGCAAAGGCATTAGTTTTACGCCGTGTTTATTGACCATCGTATCTAAGGCTTGGTTGTTCCGTGCCGTATAGTTAGAAATCATATCCATATTAACCGCTTTACAGGCAGCTAGAACGATACTCTGTAAATCCTTAGGTAACTCTTCAAAAGCTTGTTTGTTAATCATGGCTTCCATTGTAGAGCCGGGTTCATGCCAACCGGGGTAATAATAATATTTAGCCGCTTTATGTAAACCAAAAGCTAAATCATTATAGGGGCCAACCCATTCGGTTGCATCAATAGTCCCTGTTTGTAATGCAGTGAATAATTCACCACCGGCAATAGTAAGGGGCGTTCCACCTGCTCTGCGTAAAACTTCGCCACCCAAACCAGGGATACGCATTTTTAAACCTTTTAAATCTGCGACTGATTTAATTTCTTTATTAAACCAACCTGCCATTTGTACGCCAGAATTACCTGCAGCTGCTGGAATTAGATTGAATGGGGCATACAGTTCACGCCATAATTCCATGCCACCGCCATGGTATAACCAAGCATTCATTTCTTGTGCCGTTAAACCAAATGGGACAGCAGAGAAAAATTGTGTTGCTTCGGATTTACCTTTCCAATAATAAGCACCAGAATGCCCCATTTGAGCAGTGCCTTTGGAGACCGCATCAAACACTTCAAAAGCAGGCACGAGTTCACCTGCACCATATACTTTGACTTTAATGCGGCCGTCACTCATTTCATTAATCATTTTAGCGAGTAAATTAGCGCCAGCACCTAAACCGGGGAAGTTCTTAGGCCAAGCTGTGACCATTTTCCATTTATATTTTGCTTTAGCATGGACTAGGCTTGGGGCAAGCAAGGTACTTCCTGCTGCAACAGCGCCCACGCCTGCTTTATTGATAAAATCACGTCTTTTCATTATTTTCCCTAGTATGCATAATAATTTTTTAATTATTTTACCTGAAATTACGGGTAAACCTATCTTTAATGTGATTTAGAGCACGTTTTAGCTTGCTTGTACGCTAGGACAATATTGATAGGAGTGTTGTGCTTATAAAATGGAGACAAATTAAAAAAGGAGCTTTAAAAATGTTAAAAACTATCTTACGCATGATTGTATTTCTGCTGTTTTTTATGCAATTACCTATTGTTACTGCGGCAACATTTGATTTTGTACGTTATGCAGATGGAACCAGTAGCTCACCAGAAAATAATGAACAAGGATACAAGGTTTTTCGTGTTTCTGAAGATAATATTGCGCTGCAAGCAAGAGGGTATAAGTGGAAGAAAAATAAGTGGCAGCAAACATCAGCTTATTTAGATCATGGTAATGCTGGACTTGCCGTATGTAATTCAGGGTTAACTAAATCTGGTCAATGCAAGGTATCTTCTGATGACAGTATGTCGTTTCAGAAAATGTTGTGGTTAAGTTTTGACCAAGTTGTTTCATTAAATCAAGTGATTTTTAGAAATGGTCAGCATGGAACAAGTTTTAAAGGCAATTTTAAGATGACTGTTTTTTCTGAGGGAAGCTGGGGAAGTTGGAAAAACTATAAATTAACTCATATTTTTAATACCAACCTAATGGGGGAGGCATTTGCTTTTTATAACCCGATGAAGTCAAACAATAAGAAAAAACAATTTTATTTAAGTTCCATGACAGTTTCTGGTGTTTCTTCTGTACCGATTCCAGGTGCAATATGGTTATTTGGTAGTGTTATCTTAGGTTTTTTTGCTGTCGGTAAAAGAAAAGAAGCGGCTGTTTTAGCAAGCTAAAAATAATCGGGCTTGATCAGAGAGCTTCAGTAAAAGTATTAAATAGTTTAAATACAAAAAAGGCCGCATTATGCGGCCTTTTTCGTTAGCAAGGTAATTACCCAGTAATTACTTCAATAAACCTTGTAACAAGTCATTTAAGTTATGTACAAAGTCAGCTGGATCATCTAGCTGTCCGCCTTCGCTTAAAATAGCTTGATCAAATAAAATACCCGTTAAAGCAGAAAAGCGATCATCATCTTGCTCTTCTTTTAGTTTAGTCACCAAGGAATGATCAGGATTGATTTCAAATACAGGTTTGTTACCACCCATGCCCATCATACTCATATCCTGACCAGCTTCTTTCATGATACGTTCCATGTTTAAGCTCATTGCATCTTGCTCAGATACTAGGCAAGAAGGAGAGGCAGTTAAACGGTGACTGATACGCACGTCGCTAACTTTATCGCCTAATACTTCTTTCACTTGAGTAATCACAGACTCAAAATCTTTAGAGGCTTCTTCTTGCTCTTTTTTATCTTCTTCAGTATCAAACTTATCTAAATCTAATTGACCTTTAGCAACAGATTGTAAAACCTTGCCATCAAAATCATTTAGATGAGAAACTAACCACTCATCAACACGGTCAGATAATAATAGAACTTCAATGCCTTTTTTACGGAAGATTTCTAAATGCGGGCTATTTTTAGCCGCAGTAAAGTTATCTGCAGTCACGTAGTAGATTTTATCTTGGTCTTCCTTCATACGACCAATGTAATCTTCTAAAGAAACTTCTTGAGCATCAGTATCTGCTTCTGTTGAAGCAAAACGCATTAATTTAGCAATACGCTCTTTGTTTTTAGTATCTTCAATCGGGCCTTCTTTAATGACATTACCAAATTCTTTCCAGAATGTAGCATATTTTTCTTGGTCATTTTTCGCCATGCTTTCAAGTAAGCCAAGTACTTTTTTAACTGCCCCAGCTTTGATAACGTTGATTTTTTTGCTTTGTTGCAAAATTTCACGTGATACGTTTAATGGCAGTGAATCAGTATCAATTACACCACGGATAAAACGTAAGTAACGTGGCATTAGCTCATCTGCATCATCCATAATGAAGACTTTACGCACGTATAATTTAACGCCGTGTTTTGCATCTCTGTCCCACATATCAAAAGGAGCGCGAGCAGGTACATACAACAACATAGTGTATTCGTTTGTGCCTTCTACTTTGCTGTGGATATGCGTTAATGGATCTTGGAAATCATGCCCTACATGTTTGTAGAATTCATTGTAATCGTCATCAGAAAGAGATTCTTTAGATTTAGCCCATAGAGCAGAAGCGCTGTTAACAGTTTCATCTTCGATTTTAGCAGGCGCTGTTTCATTACCTTCTTCATCTTTTTCTGCAGGAACTTCTTTATCCATAATAATCGGTAAAGAAATATGATCTGAGAATTTTTTAACAATAGAGCGTAAGCGGAAATCATCTAAGAACTCAGTTTCAGCTTCTTTTAAATGCAAGATAATATCTGTTCCACGACCTACTTTTTCAATCGTTTCTAGTGTGTACTCACCTTCGCCTGCAGACTCCCACATAACAGCTTCTTCACTGCCTGCTTTACGAGTAACTAGAGTTACTTTGTCAGCAACAATAAAACTTGCGTAAAAACCGACACCAAACTGACCAATAAGCTCACTATCTTTTGCTTCATCGCCCGTTAGTTTCTCAAAAAACTGTTTAGTTCCTGATTTAGCAATGGTACCAATATGCTCTTGAACTTCTTCACGAGTCATACCAATACCATTATCGCTAATAGTAATGGTTTTAGCGTCTTTATCAAAAGCAATACGGATGCTTAAGTCGCTATTACCTTCATAAAGTGCATCGTTAGATAGCGCTTCAAAACGTAATTTGTCAGATGCATCTGATGCATTTGAGATTAACTCGCGTAAGAAAATTTCTTTATTACTATATAAAGAATGAATCATTAAGTGGAGTAGGTGCTTAACTTCAGTTTGAAATCCAAGCGTTTCTTTTTTAGCTTCTACAGTCATACAGGTAAGGTTTCCTCAAAAAAAATAATTACTCCCGATGAGGTAAGGGCAAATATTTGTTTTTCAAGAGATGTTAGGAAATTTAATTTTTAAGAAAACAAAGTGTATTTGGCTTTAAAGCAAAAATTAGCTGTTATAAAATGAATCTAGAAATTTTAAAACATCAAAGGTTCAGCCAGCTTGATTTTTGTTAGTCATAAGCCTTTTGACGATGCTTAATATCTAAAATAGCTACAATAATCTTTTCTTTTTCTATTGTATAGAATAGTCGGTAATTGCCAAACCGATAACCATATACCCCTTCAAGCTCTCCTCTGAGTTTTTTATGTTATGTCCAAAAAAGGGATTTTTCCTAAGTTGTGGATAAGCAATATCTTTAATTTTCTTGTAAAGTTTACCGTCTAATTTTGTCTTTTCTTTTTGACAGGTTTTGGTTTCTGCAATCTGAAAATCAGACAAGGGTGTAATCTCCATTTTTTACATCTTGTAAGCCTGAGTTTAAATTTTCTACTAAGGATTTATCATTGAGAATATCGCTTAGTTCTTCTTGGTCAATGTATTGGGGCGAGGTTAAATATTGTAATGTTGCAAATTCAACAAAGTTAGACATATTCCTTTTTTGTCCATCAGCTGCTTGGCGAATCATCTCATAAACGCTTTCACCTATACGCATAGCTACTGTTTTCATTTCTATTTACTCATAAATAAGGCTAATTTTAGGCATTATTATTCATTAGTATTAAATTTTATTCAATATTTAAAGGTATACGGTTTAAGGAATCAACCTGTGAAAAGAGAAAATGGGTACTCTTTCTTCATTAATTGAATAAATCTGCGTGAGTACCTGTTTCAATAAGCTCTAGCCCTTCAGCATCCGTTAGTCTGTATATTAACCTGTTATATTTTCTACGAATACCTCTGTCAAACGTACAGAGGCAGTTGATAATGATGGGATATATGTCTAATCTGCTGTTTTTATTTATCTTTAGTTTTTTTGTTTTAAGGAAAAACTGGCTAAAAAGAATAATTGGCGAAGGTATTGAGCCTGTAGTGTCATATTTTTTTGCTATGACTTTGTCTCGTCCTAAGTGCGTGGCCTAATTTAGCTATTGCCATGGATTGATTAGGTCTAATTTCATATGTTTGAAGTCTTTAATATTTCTGGTTACTAGCGTCATTCCGTGTACTTTGCAGGTTGCACCAATCATTGCATCACGTTCAGATTTTGGATCTGGAACATGCAACTTTGCGCATTGGATAGCGACACTTGTATCAATCGGTAAAATTCTATCAGAAAATGCCTTTAGTACATGAGTGTTTAACCAGGTTCTTAGAGTCGCTGCTTGCTGGGGGTCTTTACGTTCCTTTTGAAGAATACCCATTTCGATCTCCATAATTGAAATAGAAGAGATGAACAAAGTAGCTACTGATTGCTTCTTTGCCCACTCTGTAACGTTGTGATCGGCTTTATTGAGGGAAGCTTTTCTTAATTCTGAAACGACATTTGTATCTAATAAAAACATTAACCAAACTCTACTGGTTTAATTGATGAGCCATTACATTTTGGTGGCTCAAAATCAATATTAGAACCCATTGGCATTGCCAGTAAATCTACTATATTTTCTGAGCTATCAGTGAGTTTTTGATATTGCTCTATAGAGACCAAAACGTGTGAAACTTTACCGCGTTCTGTTATTTGAACGGGGGACAATAACGCAGCTCTTTTTACCGCTGTAGGATCTTGATTAAATACTCTACTTGATACCGTTTGTATCGTCATTTTCTTATCCTCTTACAAAGCTAATGTAACTACAATACTACAAATAATTTTGCAGATCAATAAATATAATGGGGTGTGCGGCCGAGCAAGGTCGATAATTATAGGGGGTGTATATCCCGCTCTGGCAAGGTAGGTCAACCACCAGATAGAAGCAAGGGGTGAGCTGTAGGATGGTGAAAACTAGTCCCTAGCCCTGATGTCTAATAAACAAATACCGTAGGCCGGAATAGCGTCAGCGTTTTCCGGCATTATTAAACACAGCTTGATATGGGGGATGATTGAAAGGTGGATAACACTGCGCTATTCCACCTTACGTAGATTACATATAATGCATAATAGATATCTTAGCTAAATAAAGTATCTTCTTAATATCAATCACTTACTGTTGTCGTTTGTCATTTCTCATTATCAATGGGTACTGGAACGCAGGTCTTTAGCCTGTCGCTTAATCAATGCAGGCTAAAGACCTGCGTTCCATTTATTCAGGAGTTTGACCTTGTGGATAATGAGAAGTTACTGTTGTTTTTTGCCTATTTCCCTGAAAACCCTTACGGAGTCTTGGGTTTAAAGTATTGCATAACTACCTAGGAAAGATGTCTAATCGCTAGGTAATGTTAGTTAATTGTTTTTCCGGCAAGAATACAGGTAATTTGCAAAAGACTATCCCAGCTATTACCACTTTCTTCACCTTTAATTTGCCTATCTGTTTTTGCAGCAAGTAAGAGCGCTTGCATTAAATCGGCGCGTTTTAATTTACTCAGCGCAAAGCTAACTAACTTTTGCCGTTTATCCCAAACTTGATGGCGCATAAAGACGCTGTTTCTTGCTTGGCCATCAGCGAGTTGCTGCTGAATATGGATGAGGTTGCGTGTTTCTCTGGCTAAAGCCCAGAGAACAACAGGGGCGGCAATGCCTTCATGATTTAATGCTGTGAGTATTTTTCCAGCGCGGTCTATTCTGCCTGATAGGGCGGCATCGACTAAGCTAAACACATCGTAGCGTGATGAATCGGCAACAGCACTTTCAATTTGTGTCTGTGTTAGTTGACCTGCACCGTATAAAACAAAGAGTTTTTCAACTTCTTGCGCCGCAGCTAATAAGTTCCCTTCAACACGGGTGGCAATAAGTTGTAAGCCGGGTTTCTCGGCGGTTAGCCCTTTACTTTGCAAGCGGCGTTGCAGCCATTGAATTAAGTCAGCAGCTTCTAAAGGCCAAAATTGAATGGCGACACCTGTTTTTTCTAAAGTGCTTGCCCATTTTGACTTTTTGGCTGATTTATCTATTTTAGCGCAGCTAATTAAGAGTAGTGTATCTTCCGGTAAACGCTGACAGTAGTTGACTAAGGCTTTACTGCCTTCTGCCCCGGGTTTCCCAGAAGGAATGCGTAGATCAATGATTTTTTTATCAGAAAAAATGGAGAGCGAATCAGCAGCTTGTGAGAAGTCAGTCCAAGTGAAGTGTTTATCAACCGTGAGTACTTCACGGTTTTCATAACCCGCTTGTTTTGCAGCAAGCCTGATGGCATCTGCGGCCTCACCAAGCTGTAAAGGCTCGTCGCCACTAATAAAGTAAACAGGAGCCAGTTGCTTTTTTAATGCAGACGGGAGTTGGTCAGCTTTTAGCCACATATTACTGAGTTAATGCCGCTCTTGCTTTGCTAGTGATAGCGAAAACAGCTTGGCTGTAAATTTCTTTGCGTAATAAAATTTCTTCGTTATTTTTAGCTAGTAAAGTGTCGCCACTTTGGTTATTAAAATAAGATTTATTTAATCTGATGTGCTGGTTGGTCGCCAGGGCATTGCCTTTATCATCTAAAAGGTTAAAGTCTAAGCGATACACAAGAGCGAACTCGTTAGAGTAGCCAGAGGTATCGGTAGAAACCGTATGGCGAGTAAGTTCTTCTTTCAATACTGTAATGATTAACTTAGCATCAGAGGCTTTCACCAATTTTTCTTGATAGATTTTTTTGAAAGCTAAGTTGAGTTCAGTTGAAGCATTGGAGACAAAAATATTATTTAAGGCATCGGGTAACTTAATGCTGCCACGTAAGTGATAGCCACAAGCGGTGGTTAAAAAAAGCATAATGAAAAGCAGGGGGCTTTTCATTAGCTTATTTACGAATACCTTGTTAAACAACGATACTGACCAATTTTTTAGGTACGACGATGAGCTTTTTAATCGCTTTACCTTCAATAAATCGGATAACATTTTCTTCCGCTAAGGCAAGGGCTTCAATATCCTCTTTGCTGGCATCAGGAGAAACGAGTATTTTACCGCGCAATTTACCATTGACTTGTACGATCATCTGGATTTCGTCTTGTACTAAAGCACTTTGGTCAGCGACGGGCCAAGTGCGGTTAATATCATCACTAGAGCCAAGTTCGGTCCAAAGTTGTTGACAAATATGCGGCACAATAGGAGCAAGCATTAGCAAAATAGCCTCTAAAATCTCATGACGTAGGGCATCTGCATTGTCGCCTTTATCAGTGAATTTAGTGTAATGATTGAGCAATTCCATATTGGTTGCAATGGCAGTATTAAAGTGATGGCGACGACCAATATCATCGCTAACTTTTGCAATCGCTTGATGCAATAAACGGCGCATTTCTTTTTCTGATTTGCTTAGAGTCTTTTTATCTAAAGGTTTTAAGTTAGGCTGGCTATCAATATGTAAATGGACTTGGCGCCATAGACGTTTTAAGAAACGGAAAGCTCCATCAACACCACTATCAGACCATTCTAATGATTGTTCAGGCGGTGCAGCAAACATAATAAATAAACGTACTGTGTCGGCACCATATTTAGCGATAAGTCCTGCTGGATCAACCGTATTGCCTTTTGATTTAGACATTTTGCTACCATCCATTAACACCATACCTTGGGTTAATAGATTTTTAAAAGGTTCATCACAAGTGAGTAAACCTTCATCACGCATGAGTTTAGTAAAGAAACGTGCATAAAGTAAATGCAAAATAGCATGCTCGATACCGCCGATATATTGATCAACTGGTAGCCAGTGTTTAGCACTTTCATCTAGCATAGAGTCTGCTTTACTGCTGGCAAAACGGGCAAAATACCAAGATGATTCCATAAAGGTATCAAAGGTATCGGTTTCACGTTTTGCTGCTTTGCCACATTTTGGGCAGTCAACATGTAAAAAAGCTTCGTGAGTTGTTAATGGTGAATTTGCTCCATCTAAAACAACATCTTTAGGAAGTTCTACAGGGAGTTGATCTTCAGGAACCGGCACTGTGCCGCAATCATCACAATAGATAATAGGAATGGGTGCGCCCCAATAGCGCTGTCTAGAAATACCCCAGTCATGTAAGCGAAAATTGGTTTTACGCTGACCTTTTTCAGCTTTTTCTATATGGTCAGCGATAGCATTAACAGCATCAGCAGAGCTTAATCCATCAAATTCACCAGAATTCTTTAATAAACCTTTACTGGTAAAGGCTTCTTTTTCGATACTGTCTTCAGTGTTATTATCAGAAAAAATGACTTGTTTAATGGCAATGTTGTATTTTTTCGCAAATTCATAATCGCGCTGGTCATGTGCAGGAACAGACATCACTGCGCCCGTGCCATAGCCCATTAGTACAAAGTTAGCGATCCAAACGGGGACTAATTCGCCTGTGATTGGGTGCGCTGCCTTGATGCCTGAATCGATGCCTTTTTTCTCCATGGTTTCCATGGCGGCTTCAGAGGTTTCCATTTTTTTGCATTCATCTAGAAATGCAGTAATTTCAGGGTTTTTTTGCGCCGCTTCTAAAGCAAGCGGATGTTCAGCAGCAACGGCTAAATAAGTCACACCCATTAATGTATCTGGACGCGTGGTATAAATTTCAACAGCTGTTTTGCCTGCAATTGCAAAGCTCATTTCTAAGCCTTCTGATTTACCAATCCAGTTGGCTTGCATGGTGCGAACCTGTTCGGGCCAGCCTTGCATTTTATCCAAAGACGTTAATAGCTCATCTGCATAAGCTGTAATACGCATAAACCATTGGGAAATATCTTTTTTCTCAACCGCTGTATCACAACGCCAGCAGCAGCCATCAATCACTTGTTCATTAGCTAGTACGGTTTTATCGTGAGGACACCAGTTAACCGCAGAGGTTTTTTTATAAATAAGGTCTTTTTCAAGCAGCTTTAAAAAGAACCACTGTTCCCACTTATAATAACTTGGGTCACAAGTGGCTAATTCTTTATCCCAGTCATAACCAAAACCTAATTGTTTTAGTTGATCACGCATGTAATCAATATTCTCATAAGTCCAATCAGCGGGGTGGACATTATGTTTCATAGCGGCATTTTCTGCAGGTAGGCCAAACGCATCCCAGCCCATAGGCTGCATAACATTTTTACCCTGCATGCGCTGGTAGCGGCTGATAACATCGCCAATGGTGTAATTACGAACATGTCCCATATGCAAGCGGCCACTAGGGTAAGGGAACATTGAGAGGCAATAAAACTTCTCTTGGCTTTTGTCGCTAGAGGATTTAAAGATGCCTGATTGTTCCCACTCGGCTTGTACTTCGCGCTCAATTTCTAGTGGTGAGTAATTTTCTTGCATTGGTGCTCGTCTTGTTACATTCAAAAGCGTTAGAATACCTTACAGTGCAACAAATCTAAAGCCCCTTTTTTAGGAGAAATTTTAATGAGTGAAAACAAACTAATAAAAGCCTATAACGACTTTATGGAATACACCTACGAAGCAATGGACGATACAGTGCATTCTATTGCTGATTCTTTAGAGGGAGGTAAAGAGAAATTAAGTGAAATTGGTGGCTTATCACAAGAAGAAATCAATCATATTGCAGATGCGGTCTCTCGTGATGTGCATCATGCTGCGCACTCGCTGACTGATAATAGTAATGATTCTTTAGCTGAGTGGTTAAAATTTGATATTGAATTGTTAGAAAATTTTGCGTTGGATTCTTTTTTAAGTGTTGCTGATAAAACACGTTTAGAACTAAATAAGATTGCTAATAATGCAGAACAATATAGCCATACTTACCAATCAGGTGATGTAACAGGGCCAGGGTCATTACGTTGCGAAAAATGTGGCAAAGTCATTGCTTTTAAAGAAGCGGGGATTATTCCCGAGTGTCCGGAGTGTGGTGCAACGACTTTTGTACGGATTTAATTAGCATTTATATAAGTGGATACAAGCGCTTAAACTGTCATTTTTTTATATTTTCATCAATTTATGCCTATAATGGCATTTTTACTAGTGAGACCTAACGAGGAATACCATGCGCAGAGTTGTCTTTAATCAAAAAGGTGGAGTAGGTAAATCTACTATTACTTGTAATTTAGCTGCCATCAGTGCGATGGAAGGTAAACGAACTTTAGTTATCGATTTAGACATCCAAGGTAACTCGACGCAGTATTTAATGGGTGCCAAAGTCAAAGATGCCGATAAGACCATAGCGAGTTTTTTTAAAGGTTGTTTAAGTTTAGGTATATTTGGCGCGCAAGGCGCTAGTATGGATGAGCTGATTCATGAAACGCCATTTCCTAATTTATTTGTATTGCCTTCACACCCAGAATTAGAGCAGTTACAAGGGCGTTTAGAGTCGCGTTATAAAATCTTTAAATTAAAAGAAGAGTTGGATAAGCTCGAAGATTTTGATGAGATTTATATTGATACACCACCTATTCTTAATTTTTATAGTCAATCCGCTTTAATTGCGGCGAATAAATGCTTAATTCCTTTTGATTGCGATACCTTCGCGCGTGAAGCTTTATATAGCTTAATGCAGGCACTATCAGAAGTGAAAGCTGATCATAATGCAGATTTAGAAATAGAAGGCATTGTGGTTAATCAATTTCAAGCACAAGCAAAATTACCTAGACAGCTGGTTGATGAGTTGATTGCAGAAGGCTTACCTGTATTGGAAACTAAAATTTCCTCATCGGTTAAAGTGCGCGAATCACACAGCGAAGCACAACCACTGGTACATTACGCACCTAATCATAAATTAACCAATGAATTTAGAGAGCTACACATAGAAATACAAGGCTAGTTGCTTGCTTAAATAGGTTTAGTATGAAAAAACTCCATGCATTCAATTGTATGGAGTTTTTTGTGCGCACAATAGAGAAGTGCAGCGCAATTCAATTAGGCGATTTTTTAGAACATTAGAACAACAAGCAGCAATGGCGATTAGCGCAACCATCAATAAAATATCTTTAAATATTGCCAATATGGATACGCAATATTACCAAAGTCATGAGCTAACCGTTGCTCAGCACCCCTCAGAAAATGACTATCGCTTTATGATTCGCGTGATTGCTTTTATGCTTAATGCCAGTGATCAATTAAGTTTTACTAAAGGTTTAAGTAGTGATGATGAACCTGAGCTGTGGCAAAAAACACTGACGGATGATATCGAATTATGGATAGATTTAGGCCAAGTTGATGAAAAAAGAATTCGTAAAGCCTGCGGACGAGCTAAACAAGTTATTATTTATACCTACCATGAAGGTAAAGCGAAAGTTTGGCGCGAGCAACTAGCCAATAAATTACAGCGATTTAAAAATTTATCGGTACTACACATTAATGCAGAAGGGATTGAGCAACTGGTTAAGCGCACTATGCAACTGCAGTGCAATATTCAAGAGGGTGAAATTTACCTTAGTGATGATGAATTAAATTTTACGATCAGCTTGGAAAAGCTTGATTTGGCATAATGATAAGCTCTTAAATAATTAAAATACCTGAATGAAAAGAAGCGATTTTTATTATCAACTCCCTGATGAGTTGATTGCCCAGCAGCCCTTAGCTGAGCGTAGTAGTAGCCGTTTACTTTGTTTGCATAAAGCAACAGAGCAAATGGATGATAAGCAATTTACTGATTTTTTAGATCTACTGAATAAAGAAGACCTCTTAGTTCTTAATAATACTAAGGTTATCCCAGCGCGTTTATTTGGTCATAAAGAAACAGGGGGTAAAGTAGAGATACTAATTGAGCGTGTCTTAGCTAACCAAGAAGTATTAGCACATACACGGGCAAGCAAATCACCCAAAGCGGGTAACATTATTCATTTAGATTCGGGTTTCCAATGTGAAGTTTTAGGTCGTGAAGAGGATTTATTTCATTTGCGATTTTTAGGTGAGCAGGATTTAGCAGATATTTTACAAGAGATTGGCCACATGCCTTTGCCGCCTTATATTGAACGCGCAGATGATGATAATGACCAAACTCGTTATCAAACAGTTTTTGCTGAGGAGAGTGGCGCGGTTGCAGCACCGACAGCAGGGCTACATTTTGATGATGCTATGATGGCGCGTATTAAAGCAAAAGGCATACAAACAGCCTTTGTTACTTTGCATGTAGCAAGTGGTACTTTTCGCCCCGTGAAAGCAGATGACTTATCTGAGCATATTATGCATAAAGAATTTTTTA
This sequence comes from Methyloprofundus sp., assembly GCA_028599115.1. Taxonomy (GTDB): domain Bacteria; phylum Pseudomonadota; class Gammaproteobacteria; order Methylococcales; family Methylomonadaceae; genus Methyloprofundus. Next base: position 13,196 of record JAQRMR010000074.1, on the reverse strand, counting down.
ATGTGCCAGTAGAGACAGTCAAAGCAGTAGAAGTAGCAAAAAATCAGGGTGGACGAGTCATTGCCATTGGTACAACAGCGGTACGATCTTTAGAATCTGCTTCTAAATCAGGGCAGTTAATGGCATGTAGTGGTGATACCAATTTATTTATCACGCCAGGTTATCAATTCAAAACGGTTGATGCCATGATCACTAATTTCCATTTACCTGAATCGACTTTATTAATGTTAGTTTCTGCCTTTGCTGGTTATGAGCGCATTAAAAAATTGTATGCGCATGCTATCGCTGAAAAATATCGTTTTTTTAGTTATGGCGATGCGATGTTTTTACAAAGACAAGATGTAAGCCGTTAGCGTGTGTTATGCAACTGTCGTCATTCTTGCTAAGAACCAAAACACTTAATTTTTACTTTATTTAAAAGCCAATGTCAGAGACTCCAGCAATCTTTAACCCCAAAGTCCCACATAAAATCAAACAGCCTGTTTTTTGGTCGGGCTTAGAAGGTTGTGCAGATTCCTTAGCGATTGCGACAGCGATTAAGCAGGAATCACGATTATTTGTTGTCTTAACGCCTGATACACAAACAGCACTACGCTTAGAGCATGAGTTAGCTTTTTTCTTACAAGATGAATACCCCATTTTGCATTTCCCTGATTGGGAGATTTTGCCTTACGATGTTTTTTCTCCCTTACCAGAAATTGTCTCAGAACGCTTAAAAACACTGGCTAAACTACCCGAAGTGACGCGCGGGGTCTTGGTGATTTCTATACCTACTTTAATGCATCGTTTAACGCCTAGAGACTATGTCTTGGCGAATAGCTTTTCTATCAAAGTAGGTAGCATCTTTAATTTAGATTTACAGCGAATTCAATTAGAAGCGGTGGGTTATCAGTGTGTTTCTCAGGTTGTACAGCATGCAGAGTTTGCTGTCAGAGGCGCGATTATTGATTTATTTCCCATGGGCAGTAAATTCCCATTTAGAATCGACTTATTAGGCGAGGAAGTTGATTCTATCCGTACTTTTGATCCTGAAACACAGCGTTCATTAGAGAAAGTGGATGAAATCAAACTTTATCCCGCGCATGAATTTCCGTTTACAGATGATTCGATCAAACATTTTCGTCAGTCGTTTCGTGAGGCGTTTCCAGATAATTACCAAGATAATATTATTTATCAAGATGTTACCAAAAATGTCACACCTAGCGGTATCGAAGCTTATTTACCGTTATTTGTCGATAAAATGGAAACTTTGTTTGATTACTTGCCAGCGACGACAGCCTTTGTTTTACCCGAAGCATTAAATACATCCTCTACAGCGTTTATCGCCGATATTGAAGAGCGATTTGAACAACGTAAATATGATTTAGAGCGTCCGTTATTAGCGGTTGACAGACTGTACTTATCTTGTGAAGAGTTCACTGGCGCTATTGATGGCTTTAGGCGTATTTATGTCACATCAGATAGTCAGCAACTAAGTGATTGGTCAGCAGAAAGCCTTGCTTTGCCTGAGATGACGATTGATGCGCGTTTAAAAGAGCCAGCCAGCCGGTTAAAAGCTTTTATTGCCAATAGTTCCAGTCGTGTTTTATTAGTCGCAGAAACAGCAGGGCATCGTGAGGCTTTGTTAGAACGCTTGCGCAGTTACAAGATGTTGGCAAAAACTGTTAACAGTTGGGATGATTTTTGTCAGCATGAAGAGTCTCCGTGCATTGTGGTTGCGCCTTTAGACCATAGTTTATATCTACAAAAACCTGGCTTGGTTATTATTACTGAGAGCCAGTTGACGGGGGATAAAGCACAACAACGTAGGCGTAGAAAAAAATCCAGTGCTTATGCCTTAGAGAAGATGATCCATAATTTGGATGATCTTACCGTCGGTGCGCCGGTTGTACATCAAGAGCATGGGGTTGGGCGCTATTTAGGTTTACAAGTATTAAAATTTGGTGACATTGAAGCCGAATTTTTAACGTTAGAATACGCCAATGAAGACAAGCTTTATGTGCCTGTCTCCACTTTAGATGTGATTGGGCGTTATACAGGTGCAAGTGCAGAAACAGCACCACTGCACAAATTAGGGGCAGACCAATGGAGTAAAGCCAAGAAAAAAGCTTTAGAAAAAATTCATGATGTTGCTGCGGAATTATTAGATATTCATGCAAAACGGGCATTAAAAAAAGGCCATGCCTTTGTTTATTCCGATGCAGAATACTTGGCTTTTGCCGATGCTTTTCCATTTGAAGAAACACCAGACCAACAAACTGCGATTGATTCTATTTTAGAAGATATGCACTCGCCACAACCTATGGACCGTGTGGTTTGTGGGGATGTTGGATTTGGTAAAACAGAAGTTGCGATGCGTGCAGCCTTTATTGCAGCACAAAGCGGAAAGCAAGTCGCACTCTTAGTACCAACAACCTTATTAGCACAGCAACATTATCAGAATTTTAGAGATCGTTTTGCTGACTGGCCTTTTAGAGTGGAAGTTTTATCGCGCTTTATTACCCCAAAACAACAGAAAGCGATTATTGCTGATTTAGCGAATGGCAAAGTGGATATAGTTTTAGGAACGCATAAATTATTATCCAAAGATATTCACTACCGTGATTTAGGTTTAGTGATTATTGATGAGGAGCACCGTTTTGGTGTGCGTCAAAAAGAACATTTTAAAACAGTGCGCCAAGAAGTTGATTTGTTGACACTGACAGCAACCCCCATTCCACGTACCTTAAATATGGCGATGGCGGGTTTGCGAGAAGTCTCTATTATTGCTACACCACCACCGAATCGTCACGTTATTCGTACTTTTATTACTGAGTGGATAGATTCTTTGGTGAAAGAAGCGTGCCAGCGTGAAATTAAACGTGGTGGGCAAATGTACTTTTTGCATAATGATGTGAAATCCATGGAAAAAGTCGCACGCGAGCTAGAAAAACTAGTCCCCGAAGCGCGTGTAGAAATTGCGCACGGGCAAATGCCAGAACGTGAGTTAGAACGCATTATGCTGGATTTTTATCATCAGCGTTTTAATGTCCTATTAAGTACGACGATTATCGAAAGCGGTATTGATATACCGACTGCGAATACCATTATTATTAATCGTGCGGATAAATTAGGTTTAGCACAGTTGCATCAATTACGTGGGCGAGTAGGGCGTTCGCATCATCGCGCTTATGCTTATTTTATTGTGCCGCCGAAAGCCTTAATTAGTAAAGATGGTGCTAAACGCTTAGAAGCTTTGGAAACCTCGGGCGAATTGGGTGCAGGCTTTATGCTTTCGTCACATGATATGGAAATCCGTGGTGCAGGTGAATTATTAGGCGATGGGCAAAGTGGGCAAATACAGGAAATTGGCTTTACGCTTTATACTGAGCTGTTAGATCGTACGGTGAATGCGTTAAAATCAGGCAAACAAACAGATTTAGATGCGCCATTGCACACGGGAACGGAAGTTGATTTACAGACCGCGGCATTAATTCCAGAAGACTATATGCCCGATATTCATGCACGTTTAGTGCTGTATAAACGTATTGCTAGTGCCAAAGATAAAGAAGAATTGCGTGATTTACAGGTGGAAATGATTGATCGGTTTAGTTTATTTCCAGAGCCTGTTAAAGTTTTATTTTCCATAGCAGAGTTAAAATTACTGGCTAATAAAATCGGCATAAAGAAAATAGATGCGCATGTAGCTGGCGGTAGAATATTGTTTGATTCTGAGCCTAAATTAAATATGCAGGCATTGCTTACATTGATTCAAACAGAAGCGGCTAAGTATAAATTTGAAGGGGGCAGTATTTTGCGCTTTACTCATGCTTTTGCAGAAACAGAAGAAAAAATAGCATTTATTTCTGTGTTATTAAAACAATTAAGAGAGGAAGGCGAATGAGCCAGTACTTAAAATTAGTTTGCTTTTTAGTTTTATTAGGTCTACAGGGCGCTGCATTGGCAGATATGAAGACATTTAATATAGAGGTGATTGCCTTTAAGCAAAGTGCGCCTAATTCAGAGGTTTTTGAGCAAACAGAAAGCGAAATTGAGGCGGTTAGGCGCTATTCTCAAGGGGGGCGTGGAAGGCAAACCATGAGCTCATTGTACCGACGCTTAGATAAGTCGGTTGATTATCAACCCTTTTATTACAACGCACGGCAGGTGCAAGCCAAAAGTGGGCGCTTGAGTTTACCGGTTGAAATTTATGATGCAGGTGAGAAATTAACTGGGTGGGTTAAAATCCAACGCAGTGAGTTACTACATGTTTTAGCTGATGTTGAGTTATCGCCTTCAGATAGCGTTGAAGAAGATGGTTTGATTTATCATTTAAAAGAGAAAAGGCGTGTGCTATTAAAGGAGATACATTATTTAGATCACCCCAAGTTTGGGTTGATTGTTAAAGTATCACCTGTTAAATAGGAACTTAATGGCTGCTCTCATTTTTCAGCAGATAAAATATTTTTTAAAAAAGGAATAGAAAGCTTACGCTTGGCTACTAAGGTGGCTTGCTCTAACTTAGGGAGTAATAGCCATAAATTCGCTGCATCACGCGAATAGTTTTTTTTGATAAATTCACCCACTGTTGGGGAAATATCAAGCCCGATATATTTTGCTTTGCAAGTAAACGCGGCAATCAAATTTTCATCTGATAATTCCTGTATTTTTAATGTTAAGCCCCAGTTTAAACGAGTTTTTAAATCGGGAAGTTGAATCATTAAGAACTTAGGTGGGCAATCACCTGAAATAAGTAAACGCCTGTCATTGGCGCGTTGGCGATTATAAAAATTAAATAAGCCAAGCTCCCATTCTTTATTATTTGAGCAAGATTGAATATTATCAAGACAGACCAAATCAAAAGACTCTAAGCCTTCTAGTATGCTAGGTTCGCTAGATGGGTTAGCTAAATTCAAATAAAAGGCGGTAAAGCCATTGTTATGCGCCTCTTGGCAGCTGGCGTGCAATAAATGCGACTTCCCTGAGCCTTTATCGCCCCAAATAAAAAGCTGCTGCTCTCCACTATTGTTGACAATGTTTTTTAAATGGCTAATAAGCTCTAAATTATCACCTGTATAAAAACTGGCAAAAGATTGCTCGGCATTATTTTCAAATTGTAAAGTGAGCTGTTCAGCCATTAGGAATTATTTCTCGCTGAATATCTGACAAATAAACTCGCGCCTAAAAATAGTAAAAAACTAAAAACGACTTCCAAGGCTGGAAGTAAATAGTCGCTACGCGAATAGGCTTCAACACAGCCATGGATAAAATAAGGCATGCTGAGGTAAGCCATCCATGAGCAACTTTTTAAATTACCTTTTAAGAACCCTCGAAAAGGTAAAAGCAGTGGTGATACTGTAATAATGAGCACTAAAGCAACAGGCAGTTTTTCCGGTGGAGAAATAACGGTATTCCAAAGCATTAATAAGCTAAATAAACCAAGATAGGCAAATAAGCTGAGTGAGTAATAAAGGCGTGTAGTCATGGTGTTTTTAATTTTAAAGCAGTGTTGGCTAAGCGTGCCCCTAAGGCAAAGCAAAGAGATTTTTCATCTTTACTTAAAGATGACTGGTTGTGCGAAACGTGGCTGGCACCATAAGGTGTGCCGCCTGATTGTGTTTCTCTTAATGCGTGTTCGCTGCTGGGAATGCCTAACATAAGCATGCCGTGGTGCAATAAAGGTAGCATCATGGATAAAAGTGTGGATTCCTGTCCGCCATGCATACTGCCCGTTGATGTGAAAACAGCCGCAGGTTTACCGCTAAGAGAACCGTTAAACCAAGCTTCTGTAGTGTTATCAATAAAATATTTTAGAGGCGCGGCCATATTACCAAAGTGAGTTGGGCTGCCCAAGGCTAAGCCATCGCAATGATTGAGGTCCTCTAAACTCACATATAAAGAACCTGATGCAGGAATGCTTTCTTCTGATTGCTCGCAGACACTCGATATATTGGGTACGGTACGAATAATAGCTTCTGCACCTTCGATAGATTCAATGCCACGTGAAATCTGTTGAGCCATTGTTTTCGTCGTACCATTGCGGCTGTAATATAAAACCAGAATTTGTGCCATGGTTATAAAATTTCTAAAACGCTTTCAGGTGGGCGGCCAATAGCAGCTTTACCATTAGTAATAACAATTGGGCGCTCTATTAATTTAGGGGTTGCCACCATGCCTGCGATTAATTCGGCGCGATCTAAATCAGGGTTATTCATACCGCTGGTCTTGTATTCCGCTTCTTTAGTGCGCATTAAAGCGCGAGGCTCTATATTAAGAAAGTTTAAAACCTCATCTAGCTCAGCTGCGCTAGGTGGTTTTTTTAAGTATTCAATGACTTCCGGTTGAATACCATTTTCTTCAAGTAACTGTAATGTTTGGCGTGATTTACTACAGCGAGGGTTATGATAGATTTTTACACTCATTAGACTTCCAGCTTTATGTAACAAATAAGATGCTTATAATATCATTAATTAAACCGATGCATTAAGTCGCTTAATATTAAACATTAAGGGTGCTGTCGGCAGCTAGTGGACGTGACCTTTAAATAAAAAATCACCTGACTATATTTTTAAGTACTTTATTTTTAATATAAAATAAATGATATGACGTTAGAGTATGAAAGGAGATAGGTTTTATATTATAAAAATTCTTGCGGAGATGAAAATCCGATGTATAATAACTAAATAAATTCAAGGGTCCTTAGCTCAGCTGGTAGAGCACCGCACTTTTAATGCGATTGTCGCGAGTTCGAATCTCGCAGGACCCACCAAATTACATATATAACTCAAAAGGTTATGTAGGAAAAGCCAGCTTCTTAGCTGGTTTTTTTTTGCCTAGTGCGCAGAAAATGCTCACTACTTTAAATTTTAATTATTGTTATTGCCTAAATAAGGTTGCTCACTTAATAGCTTTAATGATGCTTTAATTCTTGCCGCAACATTTTTTGAAGCTTGCGGGCTTCTTGCATCAAGGTAGGCTTTAATTTCTTTCAAATCTTCTCTAGCAAAGGGAAGTAGCAGTACTCTCATCGTTTATTTAGAAAGACATCCGCTTCTGGTGCGGGTAATTCATTGTCAGTTCCCCATGAGTCTAGCCAAGAATCAATAGATTCATGCGATACGAAAACACCTTTATCTGCTTCTTGCTTGGCCTTTTGCAGTGCTTTCATTTTCCATTCATTTCTTTCCACATATTCTGTAATTGCACGAACAGCAATTTGTGATTGCGAACGGTGAGCCAGTTTACTTATTTCTAAAAGGCTATGTTTTAGCTCTTCAGGCAGGCGTAGTGAGAATTGTGAGGTAGCCATAAGGGTTTCCAATTACATTGTAAGACAGCTGGTGTCAATGTAGTTTTATTAGTAAAGCAAGTCAACTAATAGTTGATAATGAGTTAAATGTTAAAGCCGAAAGACCATTATTCGATTAACAGGCTTGATTTGTTACCAAGGTAAATAGAACCAAATTCCCCAGAAGGGCCTAGATTATAAAAACTGCTAGAGCGCTGTTTATTACGGTTAAAAAATAAGTCTTCAAAGATGATGTTTTTATAGTCACAAGCAATATCTAAATGGCTGACATTGCCTTTAAGTTGAGTGAGGCTTCTCAGTGATTTTTTATTTTTTTGTTATGTCTAATTTTCTGGCTAGTATCTATTGTTTTCTGACCCTGTTGTTGTATAGGGGGCTAAAGCTCACTTTCTTTTGAGAGCCTTGTCTTAAGTTGATAAGCAAATTTGTTGATCTTTGTGATTGTCTAAGCCCTTAAAAAAGGATATCACGAAGGGTGCGCTACAGCTCGCGCAACACTTGCATTGGCGATTGATTTACCACTGAACGAGTTCCCCAAAAACCGGCCAAGCCTATAAATAGTGCTGATGCGAGAGGAACCAGTAAAGATAAAGTTAGGTTAATATTAAAATCCATTTTTAACACGAAATGATATAAGGCATAAATAGCTAACTGTGCCATCAATACTGCCAATAATCCGGCGATAAAACCCAGTACGCTAAATTCTATCCACTGTATTTTTTGTAAAAAGCTGCGCTTTGCTCCTAAGGTACGCATTAAGACACCGGTATAAATTCGACTATCCAGTGTGGTTTGTACGGCTGCGAATAACACTAGGAATCCTGCAAGCAAGGCAAAATATAATAAATAGTTAATCGCTGCTGTTAGTTGAATTAGAATGCGTTTAATTTGTTGCAATAATAAATCTACATCTAACAAGGTCATTGCTGGGTAATGTTTGAGTAATTGATTTAATACATCTTTCTTTTCTGTGGCTAAATAAAAGCTAGTGATGTAGGTATGGGCAAACTGGTCTATAGTTCCGGGTGAGAACATCATGTAGAAATTGGGCTTCATAGTATCCCAGTTAACTTTGCGTATGCTATCGACCTGTGCTGTGACTTGTTGGCTGGCAATAGTAAATGTTAGTTTATCACCGAGTTTAACCTTCAGACTTTTTGCTAGTTTTTGTTCGATTGATACCATGTGGGATTTTCGTTGAGACGGCCATAAGCCTGCAGTAATTTTATTATCCTTTGCTGGCGCCTTAGCCCAGGTTAAACTTAAATCCCGATGTATTGCTCGTTCTCCTTGAGACTCTTTAGTCACTATCTGTTGTACTGGAGTGGTGTTTATGGCGACTAGACGGCCTCTGACAACTGGGTAGAAATGACTGACTTTAACGCCTTGCTGTTTAAGCTCCTGTTGCAGTGCCTCTTTCTGATCATCAAAAACATTTAGTGCAAAATGGTTGGGGGCTTCATCTGCTAAGTGTTGTTGCCAATCATTGATTAAATCCGTACGTACGGTAAAACTTAATATAATTGCCAGTAAGGTCGTGCTAAACGCTAAAACCTGTACGATATTCGAGCGTCTGTTTCTGGATAGGTCTTGTAGGCCAAAACGCCAGGTCAAATTGACGTGTGCTAATAAGAGGCGTGTTGCGGTTAATAGTAGATAAGCGAGGCCAGCAATAATCAATAAACTTAGTGCGCAAGCTCCAATAATACCCAGTGTTAATTTTAAATCATCGGTGTATTGGCTGATTAAAAAAATGAGTAGCACTAAAGCCAGGCCATATACCAGCCAGGCGCTGCTGGGTAATGGTACTAGGTCGCGACGTAAAATGCGTAATGGTGAGACTCGCTTTAGGCGTAATAAAGGCGGTAAGGCGAAGCCAAATAGCACGATAATGCCCATCATCATGCCAAAAAAAACAGCTAGTATGCTAGGTGCTGCGATCTTGGCAGGTAGCAGCTCACGTAAGGTATGTAAGAGCACTTCTTGGCTTATCCAGCCCACTGCACAACCTATCGTGCTGGCAATCAATCCTATTAATAAGAATTGCCATAAAAATAATTGCAGTACCTGATTTTGTTTATAGCCTAGGCAGCGCAATATAGCGGTACTATTAAAGTGCCGCTCACTATAGCGCCGTGTAGCCATAGCTATCGCTACGCCAGAAATTAGAATCACCACAATACTGGATAAACCTAAATAACGTTCTGCTTTTTGTAGTGCAGAACCTAGTTTTGGTCTATCTTCATAAACATCCATAATGCGTTGGGAAACGGTAAGTTGTGGCTCTAGTCCGCGTTTGAATGTTAGGATATTTTCTTCGGAACCGGCAAATTGAAAGAATCGGTGAGCATGACTCCCAGCTTGTAGTACCTGAGTTGCTTCTAGGTCTGCTGAGTTAATCATTACTCTAGGTGATAGGCTATATAAATCCCCCCGTTTATCAGGCTCATAGCTCACTATCTGGCTAATGTGTAATGCTTTTTCTCCGACTCTTAATTGGTCTCCTAATTTAAGTTTTAAGGCGGATAAGATATGGGATTCTACCCAGACGTTGCCTGATTTTGGGCCGTGATAAACCGTTTGTTCTTCAGTATAGCTTTGCTGTCTTATTTTTAAATAGCCATATAAAGGGTAATTGGCACTTACGGCTTTCACCCCCACTAATAAAAACTCATCATTTTCCATTAATACGCTGGAAAATTCAGTGGTCTGAGACTGTTTTAAGTCTAGCTTATTCCCTTGTTGTAAAATAGAGTACGCGATAGGCTCAGGGCTGCTCAAAAGCAGGTCTGCCGCTAAAAATTCAGCGGCTTGATAATTCATTGTGCGATTAATGCGGTCAGCAAATAAGCTGATCGCAGTTGAGCTTGCAACCGCAATAATTAAGGCTAGCATTAATAAGGTTAATTCACCCGAACGACTGTCTCGGCGTAAAAAACGTAACGCCAAATATAAGCGATTCATATAATACGCCCGGCTTTTAATTCAATAATACGTTCACAGCGTTGCGCTAGGCGTTGATCATGTGTGACTAGAATCAGTGTGGTCTGGTTTTCTTTGTTGAGTTCGAACAGTAGCTTAATAATATTATCTCCTGTACTACTATCTAAGTTGCCTGTCGGTTCATCGGCAAACAGGATTTTCGGGCGAGTAACAAAGGCGCGCGCCAATGCAACACGTTGTTGCTCTCCGCCTGATAATTGGCTGGGGAGGTGTGTTAAACGCTGGCTTAATCCGACGCGATCTAGTAAATCACTTGCTAAGGTTTTTGCTTTTTTATCACCTGAAAGCTCCAGTGGTAACATGACATTTTCTAGCGCATTGAGGTTTGGTAATAGCTGAAAGGATTGAAATACGAAACCAATGGCTTGATGGCGCAAAGCTGCGCGGCCATCTTCATTTAACTCACTCATAGACTGGCCTAGTATTTCAATGGATCCTGAGCTGGCAACATCTAGCCCAGCTAATAAACTTAATAAAGTTGATTTTCCGGAGCCTGATGCACCTATAATCGCAACACTTTCAGCGGAGCTGATGTTAAAACCAATGGCTGACAAAATAGTCAGTGGGCCATTATGGCTGTTCACTGTTTTACAAAGCTTATCAACCGCTATAATACTAGCGTTATCTTTTTCTATTTTGGAGTTCATTATGTTTAAGTTGTTATTCATCAGTATGATGCTGTGTTTACCGACAATAACACAGGCGAAGTCAATTGTTGTCTTGGGTGATAGTATCAGTGCCAGCTATGGATTTGAAGTAGAACATGGTTGGGTAGCTATATTGGAGCAAAAATTAAAGTCCAGTCACCCAGGTTATACAGTGGTTAATGCAAGTATCAGTGGTGATACAACTGCTGGGGGATTGGCGCGATTGCCGATACTATTAAAACAGTATAAACCAGAGCTTGTATTGTTGGAGCTAGGTGCAAATGATGGCTTACGCGGTATGTCTTTAAAAGTTATGCAGAAAAATCTATCTGCGATGATTAGCCAGTCCCAAGAAGCAGGTGCCCGGGTTTTATTGTTGAGTATGCGTATTCCCACCAATTATGGTAAACGTTATACCGATATGTTTTATGATAGTTACCAAAAAGTAGCCAGTAAACATAATATTTCTGTGGTGCCATTTATACTTGAAGATGTCGCTCTGGATAAGTCACAGATGCAAGATGATGGATTGCATCCGAATGCAAAGGCACAGCCGGTTATTGCTAATCATATTGCCCCTTATTTGCTACCTTTGCTGTAGAAAGGTTGGCTTGGTATTAAGAGTATTTTTCTATGAGTGATGGTTATTTGATGGAGGTAATTGCTGGTTTGAACCGGCCAAGCTAATTGTCGTCTAATAAAAAAGTCTTCTCCGTTTCACCAAGATATTTCCATAAGCTTCCGCCTAGGTGAAATTATTAGTCACAAAAGTGACTTTTTCATGGAGGCGGTTAAATAGATTATACTATGTGATAAGCAAACATCATCGCGCAGTAAGTAGTCGTTCAGAATTATCTTAACATTTTGTTTAATGTAGGATGGGTAGAGCGTCTTTTTGTGAAACCCATCATTCTGCGTGAGATTGATGGGTTTCATTACGTACCAAAAAGCGGGTACTTCATTCTACCCATCCTACAAAAATTTAGAATAATTTTGCATAGCTACTTAGGAACTATAATTAGTTTCATGAAGGGACTAAAAAAATCAGTCAGGAAAATTATTTAAGCCAAATCGAAAAAGCACAGCAATATAATAAAGCGGCAAAGGCGCTTTTTTAGGATAGATTAGCATACAAAGTAAGTGGCTACTGGTTGAAGGTGATTCATATTTAAAATAGTCATTTTTAGAAGTAGATCAAAAGCTATTTAACCGAATAAGGATTTAAAAACTGTCTATTCCAAAGTAGTTTTTTATCAATTTCAGTTAATTCAGCGGCATCACAAACTTCATCCCAGTATTGAGTAATGGTATTTTTTTGGTTCTCAATAATGTTGATTGCTTCTTCTGTTGATAGTAAGAAGGTCCCTGCGGCCTCAATACATGATTCCATGCGGCTAAAGTTGTTGTTTCCTTTTATAAGCATTGCTTGAGTGGCTTCATTACCGGTTCGATTTTGAGGACAAATATCATAAGCAGGGGTAAGGGTGAGCATGTTTCCATCCCAAAATGCGGCGTGATTACGGGCGTGGTCATCGGTGTTTCCGCTGAGAATATTAAATACTAAGCGTGAAAATAATTCTTTCAGTGTATTGGGTGCATCGGTAAATTTTGCTCGAATGGTGTCGGCTAAATTTTCATAGCTAGCATAACGAGCCATCATTTCGTCTAAGCCTAAAATCGTTAATGCTGAAACCATGCTTCTTCTTTGCCAGCCTTGGTTGCTGGCAATGCGATCAAAGCGCTCTATTAATAGAATATCTTTGTTAGATGCTTTGGTTAATTTAACAGGCGCAGCATTAATGCCAGATAGTGCTGCTAAGCGCATAGCAATAAATTCAGACTTAACCACACTGTATAAATCGGAGCTAGAAGAAAATTTTGCAATATACTTTTTGCCATGATCTTCGATTAATGCTTTAGGGCGAGCGCCGCCAATAGAGCTACCGTGGTGCAGGGCTTGGTCTAGTTCGGTTGTTAGTTGAATACCTTTTTCGACACGTTCGGCAGACTCAAGTAACTCTGTCAGAGTCGCGTTGGAAGATGAGCGAGGGATATACTCTGTCGGTGAATGTTGGAAGTCCAAAGCACCAATGCGATCAGAGCCTGACTCCAGCAGGTAAGTTAGCTCATTAAGCTGAGTGCTATCGATGTCTCTGCCTTTAAGACCTAAACGCTTATTAATGATAACGCGTCTGCCCCAGGCATCAGGCGCAGCATCGCGGATGCAGTTAGGTATAGATAGCCCAGATAATAAAGGA
>JAQRMR010000073.1 GCA_028599115.1 Methyloprofundus sp. | reverse complement strand
ACTTCTCATTATCAACGGGTACTGGAACGCAGGTCTTTAGCCTGCCGTTGAATCAATGCAGGCTAAAGACCTGCGTTCCATTTATTCAGGAGTTCGATCCTGTGGATAATGAGAAGTTACCTATGCCACCGTTAAGTATTGAAAATTTAAGGCCACTCTTAAAGCCCTCCCTCCAAAAGGGGAGAAGGTTGAGTGAGGGGGAGTTAAAAAAATTTCTTCTGCAAATTATTCTTTTAAATATAAAAGCAGTGGTAAAACACCCGTCGCGTTACGTTATTTTACTTGGTTCAATAAGCTAACACGACCTACGACTGCGTAACATCAGTTATCAAGGTAAAACAAAATGTGGCTACAAAAAGAGATACAGTTAAAACGTCGAGCTAGAGGCTTTTACTTGATTACGACAGAAGTGCTAAATCAGCTTACAGAGTTGCAAGATATAAAAGTAGGCATGATGAATGTATTTATTAAACATACTTCTGCCTCATTAACGCTTAATGAAAATGCCGACCCGACGGTACTGAGTGATTTTGAAAGCTACTTTAATAAAGCAGTTCCTGAAGACGAGCCTTATTATCTGCATACCGATGAAGGCAGCGATGATATGCCTGCGCACTTAAAAGCAAGTTTATTAGGTTGTAGCTTAAATATCCCTATTACTAATGGCCAGTTAAATTTGGGTATTTGGCAGGGGATTTATTTGTGTGAGCACAGAAATCATGCAGGAAGTCGGCATATTGTTGTTACCTTGCAAGGCGAATAAAGTCCGCTTTAATCGTCAAAACCTAATACATCCCAAATAAACGGTACAACGACGACGCTACTTGGAGCCTCTTCAGGAAGTATTGGTCCATTAGGGTAGTTGTAGTCATAAATTTTCTGGGTATTTGCTGCAAGGTCAGCCAAATCTAGAATTTTATAAGCTTTGATTTGTAGCTCTAAAGCGTAAGGGATAACGGGCGCTGTTTTATGATATTCTAAAATATAATTAACGCGGTTGATGGCGGCTAAAAAGGCTTCCCTATCCATGTAAAACCGAGCAACATGTAGTTCGTGGCGCGCTAAGGCATTGTCTAAATAAATCATGCGCTGTTTTGCATCGGCAGCATATTTACTATCAGGGTAACGGCGGACTAATTCTTGAAAGTTTAAGTAAGAACTTTTGATAAAGACGGTATCACGCTGAGTGGCATCAGAAGGAATATAGCGGTCTATAAAACCTAAATTATGATTAAAATTAACTAAGCCTTTTAAGTAATAGGCGTAGTCTATATTTTCATGGCGAGGGTGAGTTTTAATAAAACGCTGCGCAGAAGCAGTGGCTGCTTCGGTATCATTATTCTTGTAATAGGCATAACTCAGGTCGAGCTGGGCTTGCGATGAATGGTCGCCAAACGGGTAGCGAGAGTCCAGTTGCTCTAATATTTTAATGGCTTTTTTGTATTTCTCATCCTCAACGGCTTCTTTACTCGCGCTGACAAACTGGTCTACTGTCCAACCCTCAAATTCTCCTTTTTTTTCTGTTGAAAAAGAGCTACAAGCAGGTAAAAGTAAGCAGAAACTTAAAATAAGTAGGAATTTATGGAAAAATAATGGCATGGTAGCAACAACACGTTGTAAGATTGATAACTTTTTCTTTATTGTAAAATAATTTGATAGAGATAAATACTGTTGTTAGACGATAGTTAGAAAGAATTTAATAAAAGCGTTATTAGGAAAGAATTAATTGTATGGCAATATTAGAAGCCGAAGTCCCTTTTGAATTAGCAGGAAAGCGATTAGACCAAATTTTGGTTGAAATGTTTTCAGATTATTCTCGAAACAAACTGCAGCTATGGATTAAAGCAGGACGAGTCTCTGTGAATGGGGAAAATATCAAAGCAAAAGACCGTTTGGAAGGCGGTGAAGCGATTATTTTAGATGCAGAAGAGGAAGAGGTCACAGAGTATTTACCTGAAGATATTCCTTTAGACATTATCTATGAAGATGATGACATCTTAATTATTAATAAACCTGCGGGTTTGGTGGTACACCCAGGTGCAGGCAATTGGACAGGAACCTTACAAAATGGCTTACTGTTTTATCTGCCTAATGCCGCAAGCATTCCTCGTTCAGGTATCGTACATCGTTTAGATAAGGATACCAGTGGCTTGCTAATGGTTGCGAAGACCTTAGCTGCGCATCATAGTTTAGTCGAGCAATTACAAGCACGCACGATTCATAGAGAATACTTGGCGATTACCATTGGGCGTATGACTGGTGGTGGTACGGTAGACGAACCACTGGGGCGGCACCCAACAGATCGTAAGCGCCAGTCAGTCAGAGATGATGGCAAAACAGCGATAACGCATTACCGAGTATTAGATCGGTTTAAGCGCAACACTTTAATTCAAGTGAAGCTAGAAACCGGGCGTACGCATCAAATTAGAGTACACATGGCGCATTTACGTATGCCACTAGTCGGTGATCCTACTTACGGTGGGCGATTCCAAATGCCGAAAGATTGTGGTGCTGAGCTAGAAGAGGTTCTGCGTAGCTTTAAACGACAAGCATTGCATGCAGAGAAACTGGGTTTAGAGCACCCTAAAACGGGGGAGTATATGGAGTGGGAATTACCGGTTCCTGATGATATGCAGCAGTTACTCGATGCTTTAGCACATAATGATGAACTGGATAACACCTGATTGGCCTGCGCCTGCTAATATTCATGCTGTCACAACACTCCGGAGGGGTGGCGTCAGTCAGGGGGCGTATGGTTGCTTTAATTTAGCGGAACATGTGGGGGATAATTCTGAGCATGTTGCTAGTAATCGGCAGATGTTAAGGGAGGAACTTAAGTTAACTGATGAACCTAAGTGGTTAAATCAAACACATAGCACGGATATTGTCTGTGCTGACCAGTTGACTGGCTTGGTAGATGCTGATGCTAGTTATACTGATAAAAAGCAATGTGTGTGCGTCGTTTTAACCGCTGATTGTTTGCCGATATTATTGTGTGACACACAGGGCGTGTCTGTTGCAGCGATACATGGAGGCTGGCGAGGCTTATTAAATGGCATACTGGAAAACAGTATTGCGCAACTGCCTAAGACTGAATTAATGGCTTGGTTAGGGCCGGCAATTGGGCCGCAGTGTTTTGAGGTTGGTGCTGAAGTGAGACAAGCCTTTGTTAATAAACACGCTATGTTTGCAGAAGCATTTATCTTACAAAAGAATGCGCAATATTTAGCGGATATTTATTTAATCGCACGGCTTATTTTAAATCAGGCAGGCGTAGAAAAAATCTATGGTGGCAATTTCTGTACGGTAACAGAAGCAGAGCGCTTTTTTTCTTACCGGCGCGAGGGACAAACAGGCCGTATGGCAACACTTATTTGGAAAGCTTAAACTTTCCCTTATTTATATTTTGAAGTTTTTATTTGCATGAATTTATTATTATTGATTATTGCCTTTACTGCGCTAGGTGGCGTGTTGAGTGTCTTGGCAGCCTCTTTATTTTTATTATTATCGGAAGAAAATCGCAGTAAAATTTTACCGCATGGTGTGAGCTTTGCGATTGGCGCATTACTCGCCGTGGCTTTTTGGGGGCTGATTCCACATGCGTTCGAACAAGTGGGGCCAACAGAGTTTCAGCATCTATCAGGGGCAATTATGCTGGGTTTGTTGTTATTCTTTGTTTTAGAAAAACTATTGATTTGGCGACATTGCCATTCAGGTAGTTGTGAAGTGCATGTAGAGGTAGAAGATAATCACGACCATGGCCACAGTCATAAATCGGCAGGAACAATGATTTTAATTGGCGATGGCATGCATAATTTTGTGGATGGCGTGTTAATTGCTGCGGCGTTTTTAACCGATGTTAAATTAGGAATTGTGACCAGTTTAGCGGTAGCTGCGCATGAAATCCCACAAGAGGTAGGGGATTTTTCTATCCTATTGCATAGTGGGTTTTCTAAAAGCAAGGCATTGCTGTATAACATACTAGCAAGTCTAAGCACTGTGGTGGGCGGTGTGTTAGCTTATTACAGTTTGGAAGGCTTGCAAGATAGTTTGCCTTACTTTTTAGCAATGGCAGCATCAAGCTTTATTTATATTGCGGTTGCAGATTTAATTCCTTCACTACATAAAAAAACAGATATTAAAACCTCACTACAACAAATTGCGTTGATTTTGGCGGGGGTGACTTTAATTGTTTCCTTGCACGGCGTTGCTCATGATATTCAGCTTGAAGGCATTACACATGATGAGCACCAACATGAATAATTTATATTTAATTAATTTTAAGCGAGATTTACTATGTTAACTGCACCAGCGACAGCGGTTATGAACCAAGTAAGCATGTCTAAAAAAATGCTTATTATTTCCATTGCATTTTTAATTCCTTTAGTCATTATTCAAGGCCTGTTTGTTAACCAGCAATTAACAGAAATTAATGTCGCTAAGAAAGAGCTGCAAGGTATTCGTTATGTGACTGTTTTGCGACAGTTGGTCCAGCATTTTCCTGAGCACCGAGGCATGACAAATGCCTATTTATCCGGTGCAAAACAGTTAAAACCTAAGCTTCTTAGTAAGCGAGAGCAAATAGTTCAAGATATTGCGGATATTGATGCGGTTAATGCAGAGCTGGGTACTGAGCTAAAAGCAGCTGCAAAT
>JAQRMR010000072.1 GCA_028599115.1 Methyloprofundus sp. | reverse complement strand
TGTAATGGTCAAGTGTTTTAGAGGGCATTATCTTATCGCATGAAAAAGTCACTCAATGGAAAGAGTTCGTGCAAGATATTTTGCGTGACTTTCATGGCTTCTTTCCTTTTAATTTTTTTACCATTGCGTTTAGCGATGAGAATGGCATTAAGGTTTATCTTTATTATTTAGGTGATTATTCAGATGAAGTCAGAAAAATTGCACGTAAAAAATTAGCTGATGACTTAATTAAAGGTTTAGATGCACCAGAAAATACCAGTATTGATATCGAAGAATTTCAAATAGTTGGTATAGATAAACAACGAGAAGTTAATGAGTTAGAGGTCATTACTGTCACTGTTCCCGGTGATAATTCAGGTGTTGGGGGAATTTTAGGTGTTGGCTATGCTTCAGGGTATTCTTTAAGCTTACAAGAGCAAAGTATTGTTCGCTCTCTTTTATCCGTCATGGTAATGGTGGTTGGTTCAAGTAAATCATTGAGTCGCTCCTTGAATGAATTATCTTATTATGCAGAGCATGATCCTTTAACAGGGTTACATAATCGGCGTTATTTTAATGAAATTCTTGAGTATGAGTGGGAACGCTCAGCAAGGCACCGACATACTTTTAGTCTATTAGCGATAGATTTAGATAACTTTAAATTAGTCAATGATGGCCATGGACATATGGTCGGCGACCAAGTGCTAGTCCATTTATCTCAAGTATTAAGAAAAACGCTGCGTAAAGGTGATGTACTTGCCAGAATCGGTGGTGATGAATTCACCATTATTCTTGCGGAAACAACCGCAGAGCAAGCTGAGATTGTTGCAGAATCACTGCGTGATGCGGTTAACAAGTATGATTTCTCTATCTTAAGCAGCAATAATACCTCCGTGCATGTCGGAATTTCAGTGGGAATTTCAAGTTATCCAAATGATGCAGATACCAGTAATGACTTAATTGCAGGTGCAGATTTAGCACTTTATAAAGCAAAAGACTCGGGACGCGATTTTGTTTGTACTTTAAGCGCTATGGAGCAAAGTGTTGAGCAGTCTAAAAAAATGCATGGTTTGTCTGATGTTTTGCAAAAAGCATTAGAAGACCAGCGAATCGTACCTTATTTTCAGCCTATTATTGATTGCAAAACAGGCGAAATTTATTCTTACGAAGCACTCGCGAGACTAAAAACTGAAGAGGGGGAAATTATTTCTGCCGGCGTTTTTATTGAGGCGGCGGATAAATATGGAATTAGTCTCGCTTTAGACCACATTATGCTGCGTAAAGTTGCTGAATTTATGGCACAGAAAAAACAAGAAACTGGTACTGTTCCACTCGTGTTTGTCAACTTAACGCCACAAGAAATTCAACATCGAGGCATTTTGCAATATGCGGCGGACTTATGTGTTGAATACAATATTGAAGCCAATAAAATTGTTTTTGAAGTCACAGAGCGTGAAGCGATTAGTGACATGGCGAATATGCGGAAATTTTTAGACCAATTAAGAGAAAAAGGCTTTGCTTTTGCCCTCGATGATTTTGGCAGTGGTTATAATTCATTCCATTATTTAAGAGAATTACATTTTGAGTATGTAAAAATTGATGGTGCATTTATTACCAATATTTTGCATTCAAAAGTTGACCATGCGCTAGTGAATACGTTAAATCAGCTGTGCCAAGAACTGGGTATGAAAACTTTAGCTGAGTTTGTCGAGTCAGAGGAAGTGATGGCTAAATTAAGGGAGATAGGTATTGATTATGCGCAAGGCTTTCACCTTGGCTTACCTCAGGCTGATTTTGTTTAAAATATTTATATTAAGGAATTGACTTTTTGTGCTGAGAGGGGGCTAAATTAGCTTGTAAATTTGTAGGCTATTACCATGAAGAGCATTCTTAAATTAAAAATAGTATTGATAACTTCTCTTATTAGCATAAGTAACAGTCATGCTGAATCTGATTGTGACCTGCCGATGCGTAGCCTTAATTTGTCGGTAAATTCAGGTGTTAAAAAGGTTTGCGAGCAAGAAATAGAGGCTGAAAGCTCTAATCTTGAAGATAAAGAATCCCAAGAAAATGTAGAAGATTCCTCGGTAGGGGTGGAGGCTTACTTTGTCTACCCATATATGGAAAACAAGGAAGAAGAGCCGACTGCTGATGGCATTGGCGCAAATATTTCGGTTGGTTTTTAATAATAGCTAATTTTAAATAACACAAAATATTGACTATGTTACAAGCCGTACCCGCGCCCATCATTACAGTGTGATGAGCACGCTACGCTTTGCTGCACGGCTCTATTTTAGCAGTGAGTAGAGCCCTACGTTGACATTGTATTAACTTTTTCTATCATCTTGGGTCATTAACCGAACCGCTAAATCATGATCGGAAAAGGTTTCTAGTGCGTGGCCAATACGCTGGCATGAACCGCCACCATTACGAATATAACGGGTTATAAATTCATCAATAAAGACCAGTATCGAATGATCCATTAGATAACCTTTAGAAAAATCAAAAATAATATGTTTCCCTAGCGGAAGTTCGTCGACTGCTTTTTTTAAAGGTAGAAAGTTGGAAAACAGAGCAGAACCTATAATGTTGATCCGAATAAGGTTGCCTTCTTCTTTGATAGTAAAGTGGATTTTAAACATATTGCTTAACCACACGCCGCGTGCCAAATGCAGTATTAATTTTACAAAGACACCAAAGAAGACACCGACCAATAGATTAGTTTCTAAAACCGCCAAGATGGTCACAACAAATAAGAATAACTGATCTCTACCAATTGCTAAAATATTAGCAAACACCTGCGGTGTTGCGCGGCGATAGCCTATATAAACAAGCAGCGCAGCTAAAGAAGCATGAGGGATGTTGTGAATAAGGTGAGGAAATAAAACCACAAAGAGTAGTAAAATAGCGCCGTGGAAAAAATTAGCCCAGCCTGTTTTTGCGCCATTATCAACATTGGCGGAACTGCGCACAAATTCGGCGATCATTGGTAAGCCGCCTAAAAAACCGGAAATAACATTACCTATACCAACGGCTTGTAAGTCCTGATCTAAATCCGTAGGTCTTTTATAAGGGTCTAGTTTTTCTGCTGCCGTTGCGCTTAACAAACTTTCAAGGCTGGCGACTAAACAAATACTCAATGTTGCCATCCAAAACTCAAAGGTAAGAATTTTAGAAAAATCAGGCAAATAAAAATATTGGCTAATATCTGCTGGAATATCAACTAAAAATGGTGGTGCAATTAAATGTTCATGTAGGTCAGCCTGCCCAAAGTGAATATGATCATGCTGAATACCAAAAAACTGGGCAACAACCATTCCCCAGATTAAGACCACTAAAGGCGCGGGGATTTTTCCTAGAGGGGTATTTTTTAGATAAGGCCAAATAAATAGAATCGCTAGAGATACCAAACCTATTGTTGCTATCTCTGGAGTCGCGTTGTATAGACTGCTAGGGATTTGCCCTAATGAGCTATAAAGGCTATCAGACTCGGGTGCTACACCCAACATAACATGTGCTTGTCTGGCGATAATGCTGATTCCCATGGCTGCTAGCATGCCGTGCACAACTGGCGCGGGAAAGAAAGAGCTGAGGCTGCCTAGCTTGTAGCGCCCCATAATGACTTGAAATAAACCAGCAATCATAATGGCGGCTAAGGTATAGCGATAGCCGGAAAGCATATCACCATCACTGAGTGATTGTACGGCGGCCAACATAACAACAATTAGTCCACCTGCGGGGCCGTTAATAACAATAAAAGAACCATTCACTCTAGAAACTAGCAAGCCACCAATAATTGCCGTAATAATACCCGCTGAAGGAGGAAAACCAGACCCTATTGCGATACCTAAGCTTAAGGGAAGAGCAATAAGGAAAACAAAGAACCCTGCTTGTAAATCATTGCGCCAGTTTTCCTTTAGTCCACTGATGCCTGTTTTGGGAATGAATGTGTCGTTAGCCATAGAGTAAAAAGTATTTTTGATAAATAATCAGACAATTTTAGCAATTAAGCGGCATAAAATCAGATCATTCTTTGCTTCTGTCATATTATTGTCATAATAGGTATCTAAAATAACCTCCCCTTTTATTCTTATGAGACTCTTTTAATGAAGTTTAATCGCGCTTTTTTAGTTAAAACACATATGACGGTGGCTGCCTTTATTTTTCCGGTTGTCATGATGTTTTGCATTACGGGAGCTCTTTATTCATGGGGCATAAAAGGAGGTTATCATGTGCAAAAATTTAAGCTTGAATTGGCGCAGCCGATGCAAAGAGATAAGCTGTGGCTAACGCAGCTTGTTAAGCAAGAATTAATGCAGCGGGAAATTACCCTGCCTACGGGCAAGGCGAGCATAAAAGGGCCGGGTAAATTTTATTATTTCGTTTGGACGGGGTCACAGCTTGATGTGGAATTAGAGCAAACGAACAACCCTTTTGTTGCGCAATTAAAAATCAAGCAAACTAACTTACATCGTTTTTTTGTGCAATTACATAAAGCAAAAGGCGGCATTGCTTTTAAAGTTTATGCGGTTATTGCTGCCACGGGATTAATCCTTTTATTTTTAACAGGATTTTTAATGGCGTGGAAACTTAAAAAAGAACGCTTGCATTTATTGCTGTCTGCAACGATGGGTTTAGGTTTATTTATAACAATGCTCCTTACCAGTTAGAGCAAAGTTCGAGAGGAGAGGGTATGATTTTTAATGGGGTTAAATTTAGGTTAGCGACTATTTTTTTAGTTCTAACTTTAATAAGTGCTTGTACTAATGTTTATCAGACCATGGTACCGAAGCAAGAACAAAGTTTAGCTCAACTCTATGGTGAGTCTTCCCCGAAACCTCGATTTTTAAATCAGGCAAGCACTGACGCTGGGTTAATGTCTTATCATAAAGATATTAAACCTATTTTAGATGCACGCTGTGTTGCTTGTCATGCTTGTTACGATGCGCCTTGCCAATTAAAGTTGGGTTCGCCTGTTGGGATTGATAGAGGTGCAACAAAGCAGCTTGTTTATGATGGCGGGCGATTAAGTCCAGCGCCTCCTACGCGCTTATTTATTGATGCGAATACCACCGAGCAATGGCGAGAAAAAGAGTTCTACCCGGTTTTAAATGAACGCATCAACTCTAAACAAGCGGCGCTACACAATTCATTACTCGCGAATTTGCTGCATTTAAAACGCAGCAACCCTTGACCAGAAAAAGGCCGATTATCGAGTTCGTTTGAGTTAAAAATAGAAGGTTCAAAAAAATGCCCAAGCCCTGATGAATTTGTAAACTACAAGAAAAAACACCCAGACTGGGGGATGCCTTATGCTATGCCAGGATTATCTTTGCAGCAAGAATTTAAGATCATGTCTTGGTTACAAGAAGGCGCCAATTTTGATGCGCCACCGCAAGTATCAACTGAGGCAATAAAGGCAGTAAAGCAGTGGGAGACGTTTTTTAACGGCTCTTCATTAAAGCAGCAGCTGGTTTCGCGCTATATTTATGAACACTTATTTATTGGTCATTTACATTTTAAAGGCCACACTAAGCAAGAATTTTTTCGTTTAGTGCGCTCAGTAACAGCGCCTGGCGAAGCTATCAAAGAGATCGCAACGAACCAGCCTTATAATGATCCAGAGGTGAAAAAGTTTTACTACCGATTACGTCTTGTTGAAGAGACGATTGTTGAAAAAACACATTTTGTTTATCAGTTAAGTCCAGAAAAAATGCAGCGCTATCAAGAGCTATTTTTTCAGCCGGATTACACGGTTAGCAAGCTCCCTTCCTATCAATCACATATCGCAGCAAACCCTTTTATTAGCTTTGCTGAGCTACCTACCTATGCGCGCTACCAATTTATGCTGGATGATGCGCATTACTTTATTTCTGGTTTTATTAAAGGGCCTGTTTGCCGTGGGCAAATGGCATTAGGTGCAATACGTGATCGATTCTGGGTGGCTTTTTTTAACCCAAAAAAGACGCAAGATTACCCAAAAATGCATCAAGCTATGCAAGCCTTTTTAGTTGATCAGTCGCATAATTTAAAGCTACCCGATGCGTCTGGCGCTGAGTTAGGTCTATTTGGTTATAAAGAATACAACTCGCTTGCTGACCAATACTTAAAAAATAAAGATGCCTTTGCCAATCAATTAGTAGAAAAATACGGCGGTTTTAAAATAAGTGATATTTGGGATGGTAATGGCACCAATAAAAATGCTGCGCTCACTGTTTTTAGACATTTCGACAGTGCCACTGTTGTTCAAGGGTTAATTGGCGAACCGCCTTTAACTGCTTGGATTGTAGATTATCCTCTTTTTGAAAGGGTGCATTATTTACTGGTGGCTGGGTACGATGTTTATAGTGCTATCAACCACCAACTTGCTTCTAGGCAGTATATGGATTTATTGCGTATTGATGGCGAAAATAATTTTTTACGTTTAATGCCCAATGACCAGCGTAAAAAAATTCATGATAGTTGGTATAAAGGTCTTAGTGGAAAATTTGCTAATTACATTAATAAACCTTATTACAGTGATGGCTATGAAGCGGGTGTTAGCTATCAAACAAAACAGCCTAAAGCTGAGTTTTTTACACAGTTAAAGCAACAGATAGCGAAAATTAACTGTCAGCGTGAAGCTTGTATTCGCCCAGTAAAACAGTAACTGTCTAAAACAATTAAAAGCCTTCAGCAGCTGAAAGCTTATGAAATAGATGCATTACCAGAAATGTCTTTGTTAAGGGTAAGGACAGAAAAGCAAGAGCATGACCTTGTTTATACCTTGATTCGCAATAAGTCATTGGCTAATGTTGCTTTTCTAGTTGGTGAAAGCATGCTTGGGTTAAGGGAAAAGGAGCTTGATACATTGACCGTGGTTCCTGGCTTTGTAGGCAGTTACCCCAATTTCTTTTTTAATGTAAAACAAACTGAGCTAGCGGACTTTGTTGAAACTTTAAAGCATGCGCAAACCGTAGAACAAAAAGAGCGTTTTTACGAAAAATATGGCGTACGTCGTACTAACCCTGATATTTGGCAGTATGTTGATTGGTTTAATGCACAGCATAAAAAATACCGCGGAATTCATGCGGGCTTATTTGATTTAAACCGCTACCATAACCTTTAGGCTTACTGATTAAAAGAGGCATTAAGTTTTATAAAATCATGGGATAATCACCACCATGATTTCTAATATTAAGAGTGACTAATGAGCGCTTACAAAACTAGCCAAAAAGTTAGGTATACCACGTCTATTATTTTTATTGTTTTTATGGCTTTTATCGTCGGTGGAACCTTACTGTCGCAGCCAAATCAGACTAGCAATGAAAGCAGTGCCATCTCTTTAAATTAAACGACTATTCTGATGCAAAAAAAATTACTCTTAATTGATGGCTCTTCTTTTTTATTTCGTGCTTTTCATGCAGTTCCTCCTTTAAATAGCCCAGAAGGCATGCCAACCAATGCTATTTTTGGTGTTGCTAATATGTTGCGCCGTTTAGTAAAAGACCATCAAACTGATTATTTTACAGTTGTGTTCGATGCGCCAGGCGGTACATTTAGAAATGAGTTGTATAGTGAATATAAAGCGCATCGTCCGCCGATGGATAATGATTTACGTGTTCAAATAGCCCCGTTACATGATTTGATTCGCGCAATGGGATTTCCTTTAATTATGGAGTCCGGTGTCGAAGCGGATGATGTTTTAGGTGTATTGGCGAATGTCGGTGTCGAAGCGGGTTTTAATGTGGTTATTTCTACGGGCGATAAGGATATGGCTCAACTAGTGACTGAGCAAGTCACGCTAGAAAACACCATGTCGAATACTAAAACTGACGTACAAGGTGTAATAGATAAATTTGGTGTAAGGCCTGAGCAAATTATTGATTATTTAGCCTTAATGGGCGATAGCGCAGATAATATTCCTGGTGTCCCTAAAGTTGGTCCTAAAACAGCGGCTAAATGGTTAGGAAAATACCAAAGCTTAGAAAACCTGATTGAAAAAGCAGATGAAATCAAAGGCAAGGTGGGTGAGAATTTACGCGCTAGTTTAAATATGCTGCCACTTTCCAAACAGCTAACTACGATTAAGCTCGATTTAGATTTAGCTTATGGTATTGAGGATTTACGTTGTGCCGAGGTTGATAAATCAGACTTGTTGGATCAAGTAAGTAGCTTGGGGTTTTCTACATGGTCCAACATGTTGCGCAATGAAATTGATCGTGGCGAAGTGCCAAAACAACCTGCTCCAGCCGCAGTAAAAATAGAGCAAGCCTCCCCAACTAATACTGTGGAAGCCAGTGAATATGAAACGATACTCACCCAAGAACAATTTGATATTTGGCTAGATAAACTAAAGAATTCCGCGTTGTTTGCCTTTGATACAGAAACGACTAGCCTTGATTATAATCAAGCAGAAATCGTGGGTGTTTCTTTTGCTGTTACTGAAGGTGAAGCTGCGTATGTTCCTTTGGCGCACGATTACCCTGGTGTGCCTGAGCAGCTATCACGAGAAAGCATTTTACAAGCTTTAAAGCCTTTATTAGAAAACCCAAAACAAGCAAAGCTTGGGCAAAACCTAAAATATGATGCGAATGTGCTTGCTAACTATGATATTAATTTACAAGGGGTTGCGCATGACACGATGTTGGAATCTTATGTTTTAGATAGTACGCGGACTAAACATAATATGGATGATTTAGCGAAAGTGTACCTTAATCGTGAAACCATTCATTACGAAGACGTTGCGGGAAAAGGCGCGAAGCAAATTGGCTTTGCGGAAGTACCTATTGAGCAAGCTGCACCTTACGCGGCTGAAGATGCTGAAATCTGCCTTGCTTTACATCAAACCTTATATCAACAATTAGAACAACAGTCGCGTTTAGTCGATTTATATCAACAATTAGAACTACCTATGCTAGGCGTGTTATCACGCATAGAACGCAATGGTGTATTAATTGATAGCGATATGTTGGCTCAGCAAAGTATGGAATTAGCGAATCATATTATGGGGATTGAGCAAGAAGCCCATGCTTTAGCTGGTCAGAGTTTTAATATTGCTTCGCCTAAACAAATTCAAACGATTTTATTTGATCAATTGAATTTACCGGTACTGAAGAAAACGCCGAAAGGTCAGCCTTCAACTGCTGAGTCGGTTTTACAAGAATTAGCCGAAGATTACCCTTTGCCTGCATTGATACTAAAGCACCGTAGTATGAGTAAGCTAAAATCCACTTATACGGATAAATTGCCTTTACAAGTTAGCGCTAAAACAGGCCGAGTGCATACTTCATATCATCAAGCAGTCACTGCAACTGGGCGACTGTCTTCATCCAACCCAAACTTACAAAATATTCCTGTGCGTAGTGCAGCAGGGCGGCAAATTCGCCAAGCGTTTATTGCGCCTGAAGGCTATAAAATTGTTGCCGCGGATTATTCACAAATTGAATTGCGTATTATGGCGCATTTATCCGGTGATAAAGGTTTACTGGATGCCTTTGCCAAAGGTGAGGATATCCATAAAGCCACTGCAGCAGAAGTTTTTGGCGTGAGTTTAGAGCAAGTGACTGTTGATTTACGTCGCTCTGCAAAAGCGATTAACTTTGGTTTGATTTACGGGATGTCTGCTTTTGGTTTAGCCAAGCAGCTAGGCATTGCACGAGGACAAGCGCAAGAATATATCGACCTTTATTTCTCTCGTTATCCTGGCGTTGCACGCTATATGGAAGAAACGCGTGAGCTGGCAAAAGAACAAGGCTATGTAGAAACCTTACTAGGCCGCCGGCTTTATTTGCCTGAAATTAATGCAAAAAGTGCCCAGCGTCGACAGTATGCAGAAAGAACTGCGATTAATGCGCCCATGCAAGGGACTGCGGCCGATATTATTAAGCGCGCCATGATTGCAACGGATGAATGGTTAAACTCTGAGCAAGTTGATGCAAAAATGATTATGCAAGTTCATGATGAGCTGGTTTTTGAAATAGAAAGTACAAAAGTTGCAGAATACAGTGCTAAAATCAGACAGATAATGTGTGATGCGATGCAACTTGATGTCCCATTAATTGTTGATGTGGGTGTTGGTATTAACTGGGATGAAGCCCACTAAATAGCCGAGTGAAAAAACTATGAGCCAAGTATCGGAACAAGAAATACTGGACTACGTTGAGAAGATGCCTGCCTTCCCAAAAAGCGTCAGTAAAATCATTGAGTTGACATCCAGTATGGATTCTTCGGCAAAAGATATTATTACCGTGATAGAAGGTGATCCTGTTATGACAGGAAAAATTCTTCAGGTGATGAATTCAGCTTTTTATAGTTTGCCCACAAAAATTACTTCTATCCATCGGGCGTTGGTTATTATTGGTTTAAATACCATTAAAAATTTAGCTATTAGTGTTGCTGTCATTGGAGTGTTGAAGCCTTATAAAGAAGCACATTTTGATAGTGATTCATTTTTAGAGCATTCTTTTGCAACGGCAGTTATCTGTAAAATGCTAGCAGAGCGTCAAGGTGTTTCGTTATTAAAAAGTAGCGACTATTTCATTGCCGGTTTATTGCATGATTTTGGTAAAATTGTTTTTGCTGAATTAAAAGAAGACGAATTCAAGCTTGCATTAGATGAAAGTAGTGATAATAACACTAGCTTACACCTTGCAGAGCTGAAACATTTAGGTATGGATCATAGCCAAGTTAGTCAAATTCTAGCAATAAAATGGGGCTTATCAGAAAATGTTGCTGAGGCTATAAAAGATCATCACCAGAGCAGACCGGATGATTTATTAAGTAGTTGTATTTTTGTGGCTAATCAAATAGCAAAGCAAGGGCAGATAGGTAACTCAGGTAATCCGGTTATTGAACTAATGTCAGAAGAACAAAGTGCAGTGTTTGGTGGGTCTTTTAATGAGTTAGTCGAAGAGTTAGGTGATCTTTCTTTGGTTAACGATACCGTGCAACAGTTTATTGGAACTTAAATAATGAAGTTTAAATTTTGGGGTACGCGGGGGTCTATTCCTGTTCCAGGTGAACATACTGTTAAATATGGTGGCAATACAACGTGTATTGAAATTATCACTAACAGCGATGACATCATTATTTTAGATGCCGGTACAGGCATTCATGCATTAGCCCAAGATTTATTACCACAGATGCCTTTAAAGGCGCATATTTTAATTACTCATACTCATTGGGATCATATTCAAGGACTGCCCTTTTTTACCCCTATTTATATTCCAGGTAACGAATTCCTTATCTATGGCGGTGAAGATGTTGTTACGGGTATGGGTATCGAACGAGCACTACAAGTTCAATTGCAACAAGCTTTTTTTCCTATTGCGGAAAACAATTTAAAAGCAAAAGTAAGTTATAACAATGTGGAAATAAATAGTCCTTTTGTTATTGCAGATGCAACGGTTACGCCTATTATATTGAATCACCCTGTGATTA
The DNA here is from genome assembly GCA_028599115.1 of Methyloprofundus sp. Lineage (GTDB taxonomy): Bacteria > Pseudomonadota > Gammaproteobacteria > Methylococcales > Methylomonadaceae > Methyloprofundus. The sequence continues at coordinate 9,113 of JAQRMR010000072.1, read as the reverse complement.
ATTTTGGTTACCGTGTTGATTGTGATGGAAAATCACTGTTTTTTACCGGCGATTATGAGCATCAACTGAATATCTATGATCCTGAAGATTTCGAATATGCTGAGTTTCAACAAATTCTTGATGCGAATTTTGAAGCGTTAATCAAGGCTATTCAAGGCGTGGATGCCCTTATTATGGATAGCTCATTTACTGCGGAAGAATATAAAAGCAAGCAAGGCTGGGGGCATAACTCTTATGATACCGCTATTGAAATTGCAAAAAAAGCCGGTGTAAAAAGGTTATTTTTAACCCATCATGAACCAACAAGAACGGATGCTGATTTGGATCAAATTTATAAAGAACTTTTAAAAAACTATCCAAATTTAGATTTTGCATTACATATTGCTCAAGAGAAAGTAGAAATTACACTTTAAGCTTGAAGCTAACCCCCGTCTATTATTTAATAGCGGGCAATCCCCCTTATTACATAACTAGAATTTATCGAGGCTCCAAACATGCTACTAATCCCTGCCATTGACTTAAAAGACGGAAAATGTGTGCGCTTACGTCAAGGACGAATGGATGATAATACCGTCTTTTCAGATAACCCTGTTGAGGTTGCAGGCCGCTGGGTTAAAGCAGGTGCAAGACGTATACATTTAGTTGATCTAGATGGTGCATTTGCAGGCAAGCCTAAAAATGCTGATATTATTAATCAAATTGCTAAAGCTTACCCTGATGTTCCGGTACAAATTGGTGGTGGTATTCGTGATGAAGCGACTATTCAAGCTTACCTAGATGCGGGCGTACAGTATGTGATTATTGGCAGTAAAGCCGTTAGTGACCCTGATTTTGTACGTGAAATGGCACAAAAATTTGCTGGACATGTTATTGTTGGCTTAGATGCTAAAGATGGCAAAGTTGCGATTGATGGTTGGGCAACCGTGTCTGAACATGATGTGACTGACTTAGCAAAAGAATTTGAGGCGCATGGTGTGGTCTCTATTATTTATACTGACATTGCCCGTGATGGCATGATGCAAGGTGTCAATGTTGAAGCAACAGCCCGATTAGCTCGTGCTATTAGTATTCCAGTGGTTGCTTCGGGTGGTATTACTAATATGGATGATATTACTGGCTTAGGTGCTGTGGCAAGCGATGGTATTATGGGCGCAATTACCGGCCGTGCTATTTATGAAGGTACACTAGATTTTGAAGCGGCTGCAAAAATCGCACAGAGCTTTGCAGTATGAGTTTAGCTAAACGCATTATTCCTTGTCTTGATGTGGCTGATGGCCGTGTTGTAAAAGGCGTAAAATTTGTCGATATTCGTGATGCAGGTGATCCTGTTGAAGTAGCTCGTCGCTATAATCGCGAAGGCGCGGATGAAATCACTTTTTTAGATATTGGTGCAACTCATGATAATCGTGAAACGATGGTCCATGTGGTTGAGGAGGTTGCTAGTGAAGTGTTTATTCCTTTAACGGTTGGCGGTGGTATTCGTACTGTTGAGGATATACGTCGCATGTTAAATGCTGGCGCAGACAAAGTTGGCATTAATAGCGCAGCTATTTTTAATCCTGAATTTGTTAAAGAAGCGGCCGATAAATTTGGTTCACAATGTATTGTTGTGGCGATTGATGCTAAAAAAGTTAGCAAAGAAAACGAACCGAATAAATGGGAGATTTTTACTCATGGCGGACGTAAAGGCACTGGTATTGATGCGGTTGAATGGGCAATTAAAATGGTCGATTTTGGCGCGGGTGAGATTTTATTAACCAGTATGGATCAAGATGGTACTAAAGTTGGCTTTGATTTAGCTTTAACACGCGCGGTGAGTGATGCAGTGACGGTTCCTGTGATTGCTTCTGGCGGCGTAGGTAACTTAGATCATTTAGCAGAAGGTGTTTTGCAAGGTAAAGCAGATGCCGTATTAGCAGCAAGTATTTTTCATTTTGCAGAATATAGCGTTCAGGAAGCAAAAGAACATATGCAGTCCCGTGGTATTGAGGTACGTTTATAATGTCTGCATGGCTAGATGAAATCCGCTGGACAGATGACGGCTTGGTTCCTGTGATTGCCCAAACCAGCGCCGGAAAAGTTGTTATGTTTGCATGGATGAATCGTGAATCTTTAGCTTTAACACAAGAAACAGGTTATGCGGTGTATTGGTCACGTTCTCGTCAGCGTTTATGGCGTAAAGGTGAAGAGTCAGGTAATCAGCAAAAAATCATCAAAATCTCTGTTGATTGTGATGAAGATGTCATTTTGTTGGAAATTGAACAACAAGGTGGAATAGCTTGCCATACTGGGCGCGAAAGCTGTTTTTATCGTACTTTAGAAAATAATCAATGGGTTACAAATTCAGCTGTATTGAAAGACCCTGCTGAAATGTATAAGCAATAAGCTTTTAGGATAAAAAATGAGCGATGTATTAAGCCAGTTAGCAGATGTATTAGAGCAACGTAAACAAGAGTCTCCCGATTCTTCCTATGTTGCAAGCCTGTACAATAAAGGCCTAGATACTATTTTAAAAAAAATCGGTGAAGAAGCGACTGAAACAGTGATTGCTGCTAAAGGTGGTGATAAAGAGCAAATCATCTATGAAATGGCTGATTTATGGTTCCATTCTATGGTGCTATTAGCCGATCAAGGTTTACACCCTGATGATATATTGCAAGAATTACAGCGTCGCTTTGGCCTATCAGGCTTAGAAGAAAAAGCGCAACGAACTAAATAAGAGGGTTTCATTATGGGCGTTAGTATTACTCAATTAGTGATCGTATTAGTGATTGTATTAGTTTTATTTGGTACAAAACGCTTACGTAATATTGGTGGTGATTTAGGCGGGGCGATCAAAGGCTTTCGGTCAGCTATGAAAGAAGGCAGTGCAGAAACAAACATCACAGAAAAAGAGCCTGATATTATCGAGGGCGAAGTCACCGAAAAAACTAAAGATAAGGTTTAGTCATGTTTGATGTGGGCTTTTGGGAGCTTTGTTTAGTTGGCTTAGTCAGTTTATTAGTGATAGGCCCTGAAAAGCTCCCTAAAGTAGCCCGAGTTGTGGGTTTTTGGATAGGAAAAACACAGCAAATGGTTTCTTCCGTTAAAGAAGAGTTAAAAGAAGAGTTGAAGGAAGAAGAGCTTAGGCAATTAATTCGAGAACAACAAGATAAAATCAACACAATGAAGGATGATTTAGACTTTAAGCAATCAGCCGAGAGTTTTTTAGATAGCGAAACCGAAACCGACAAACATAACGCTAATGGACAATGAAGAACAAGAACAACCTTTAATTGCACACCTAATAGAGTTACGCAATCGCTTGTTACGTGTTGTGGTTTGTGTTTTATTTATTTTTTTGGCAATGACCCCTTTTGCGAATGAGATTTATCATTTCATTGCAGAACCACTACTCAAATTTTTACCACAAAATAGCACGATGATCGCGATTGATGTTGTGTCGCCTTTTTTAACGCCGTTTAAATTAGTGCTTGTTGCTGCTATATTGTTATCAATTCCGGTTATTTTGTATCAATTCTGGTCTTTTGTGGCGCCGGGTTTATATGCGCACGAAAAGCGGATGATAGCGCCTTTATTAGCCTCCAGTACCTTGTTGTTTTTTCTCGGTATGACATTCGCTTATTTTGTTGTGTTGCCTTTAGTCTTCGGTTTTTTAACGACCGCAGCACCTGAAGGCGTCACGATGATGACGGATATTGCTAAATATCTCGACTTTATCCTAACCATGTTTTTTGCGTTTGGAGCGGCTTTTGAAGTGCCTATCTTTACTATTGTTTTAGTTTGGGTGGGAGCATTTACTCCAGCACAACTAGCGGATAAGCGACCTTATATCATTGTTGCTGCCTTTATTATTGCTATGTTCTTAACACCGCCAGATGCAATATCTCAAACGCTTTTAGCAGTTCCTATTTGGCTATTATTTGAGACAGGTTTACTTTTCTCGCGTTTTTTTGTACCCAAGAAGCCATCTAATTTGCTAGATAAACAAGCTTAAAATAATGATAAAAAATATACTTATCACGGGTGGTGCAAGGCGAGTAGGTGCTCATTGTGCGCGTTATTTACATGCGCAAGGGCATAATATTTTATTACATTACCGTAACTCTAAAAATGCCGCACAAGAGTTAGCGGATGAGCTTAGTTGCAAAAGAAAAGGATCAGTTCATTTACTTCAGGCAGATTTATTAGATATAGTTGCATTACAAACATTAGCTGATGAAGCGGTGCACCGATGGGGAGGTGTTGATGTGCTTATTAATAACGCCTCTGCTTTTTATGCAACGCCAATAAAGCAAGAAATAACAGAAAAACAATGGGATGATTTAATGGGCAGCAACCTTAAAGCCCCGTTCTTTTTAAGCAAGAAATTAGCAGCGACACTTGAACAACGCAATGGCTGTATTATTAACATGGTTGATATACATGCTGAACGAGGTTTGCATAACTACCCTGTCTATAGTATTGCAAAAGCTGGTTTAGTTTCTTTAACTAAAATTTTGGCTAAAGAATTAGCGCCAAAAATTAGAGTGAATGCGATTGCGCCAGGCGCTATTCTTTGGCCTGAACAAGATAAAATGAGCGAACTAGAAAAACAAGAAATACAAGCAAAAGTCGCTTTACAGAAAACGGGGAGTCCACAGGATATTGCACAGGCCATGCATTATTTAATGGCTAATGCCCCCTATATGACAGGGCAGGTTCTCAGTATAGATGGTGGGCGTACTTTATTTAGCTAATCTTTATAAGTTACGGCGAGAAAAACTTTGATGCCCAGTAAATTCTATCTTATGTTGTTTGTGCTCTTTTAAGGAAGATTGGCGGCGGTCCCCTTTGCGCTTATTTTTTAATTCTTCACTGATCTTACCGCTATTGACTCTAGGGTCATTATGCCATGAACGAGAATGATATTTTCGAACCCTTACCAAAGCACCGAGTAATCGTTTTCCATGTAATTTCTTGATAACACGTTCGGCTACGGTGTCGGAAGGAATCAAAATCATAGCGTAATAATTAACTTTTTCAGTTAGTTCATCTTCGTGTGTAAAAATTTTTACATAAGTTAAGTGACTCGATTTTTGGAAAATATTTCCTTTTAAAGCCGGCTGGAGAAATTTTTTCTATGATGATGATCACTATTGCTCTCTCTAAAGATTAGAAATTTTAATGTCCTTATTAGAATAAGTATATTACAGTTTAGCTTTAAAGTTGAGCTAATATCAAAGATGGAAATTATATTTTTTGTAGAATGATAATATTCGTTAAACTAATGCAAAAGGAGCGGCAGGGAAACTTTTCAGAATCATTTAAAGCGTCTAGTTTAGACTGCTTAAGACTCTAAAAAAGAGACTTAATAGCTAGAGTTATTCAAAAGGAATACCATTATTAATGCTGCAACTGATCAATTTTTTATAAAATAATTATTAAAACTGCCGCAAAGGGTGCTTTGAGGGCAAATCATATTTTGTTAAATAAACTTAGAAAAATACCACAGGATCTCTATGTCTCTCGCCATTGCTTATAGCCGTAGCCGTTCAGGCATCAAGGCACCGTTAGTGATAGTAGAAGTACATATATCTAACGGCTTGCCCGCTTTAAATATAGTGGGGCTGCCTGAAGCTGCTGTTAAAGAAAGTAAAGATAGGGTACGCGGTGCGATTATTAATTCGCAATTCGAATTTCCTATGCAGCGTATTACAGTTAACCTTGCGCCCGCTGATATTCCGAAAGAAGGTGGGCGCTTTGATTTACCCATTGCACTTGGAATTTTAGCCGCATCAGGACAAATCTCTAAAACAGAGTTAGAAAAATATGAGTGTATCGGTGAGCTTTCTTTAGGTGGTGCATTACGCAGCGTAAAAGGTGTTTTACCTGTTGCCGTGCAAGCGCGTGAAGCGCAGCGGGCTTTATTTTTACCCCAAGAAAATGCAGAAGAAGGGGCTTTGGTTGAGAATGCCCAGCTTTTCCCCGCGCAGCATTTATTAGCAATATGCGCGCATATTAATGGGCAGCAATTACTGCCAATCAAGTTGCATAATGAAAAAGCCGAAGTACTTGATGCGGTGCTGGCTGATTTTTCCGAAGTGCAAGGGCAATTTCATGTAAAACGTGCTTTAGAAGTCGCTGCTGCAGGCTTACATAATATTCTTATGCTCGGCCCGCCTGGGACAGGGAAATCAATGCTAGCCTCTCGACTGCCCAGCATTTTACCATCACTTACCGAAGCTCAAGCTTTAGAAAGTGCTGCAGTGATCTCTATCAGTGATACCGAATTTGATGCTATGCGCTGGCTAACGCCTCCTTACCGAGCACCACACCATACAGCATCAGCAGCTGCATTAGTGGGTGGAGGCAGCAACCCAAAACCAGGTGAAATTTCTTTAGCGCATAATGGCACTTTATTTTTAGACGAATTACCTGAATTTGATAGAAAGGTCTTAGAGGTCTTAAGAGAGCCTTTAGAAACAGGGCATATCACTATTTCCCGAGCAACACGCCAAGCTGATTTTCCAGCACGATTTCAATTGATTGCCGCTATGAATCCCTGCCCCTGCGGGTATTTGGGTGATATTTCTGGGCGCTGTCATTGTAGTTCTGAGCAAGTTGCCCGCTATCGGGGTAAAATCTCCGGCCCCTTATTAGACCGGATTGATATGCACTTAGATGTACCTCGCGTTAGCCACGATGTTTTGCGTAAAGGCTCGCCTGAAGGTGAAGAAAGCAGTGCGGTTATTCGCCTGCGTGTTATCGCTGCGCGCAATAAAGCAATGGCTCGCTGTGGAAAGGCCAATAGCGCCTTATCACCTGCAGAAATTAAACAGTTTTGTGCTTTATCAGAGCAAGGACATAAACTATTAGAACAAGCGATGAATAGCTTGGGTTTATCGCACCGTGCTTACCACCGAATTTTAAAATTAGCGCGTACTATTGCGGATTTAGCTGATTCAGAAATAATAGAAATCTCACATTTAAGCGAAGCCATTGGCTATCGAAAATTAGATCGTTCCACTTTATAAAGCAACATGCCTGACCTTAATCCAGAACAAAATCTAGCTGTAAAAACGATTGACGTGCCTTTGCTTGTGCTAGCCGGCGCAGGTAGTGGTAAAACACGTGTGATTACCGAAAAAATCGCTTACCTTGTCAAACAAGGTTTACCGGCAAGACATATTGCAGCATTAACGTTTACTAATAAAGCTGCGCGAGAGATGAAAGAGCGTGTAGGGAAGTTATTAGATGATAAACAATTACGCGGTTTACGCGTATCGACTTTTCACTCATTAGGCTTAGATATTCTACGTAAAGAACATAAAATGTTAGCTTATAAATCTGGCATTTCCTTGTTTGATGAGCAAGATAAAATCACTCTCCTTAAGAATTTAATCGCTCATAGCACTGGGGGGTATGATATTGAGTCTGTTGATCTATATTCGGGGCATATAGGCCAATGGAAAAATGCCTTTATTACGCCTGAACAAGCCATCAGCCAAGCAACGGCAGACAATGCAGAATCCGCCAGCATTTATGCTGATTACACGCGTAGCTTAAAAGCCTATAATGCAGTGGATTTTGATGACCTAATTTTATTACCCGTACTGCTTTTTCAACAAGCGCCTGAAATCTTAGAAAAATGGCAAAACAAAATCCGCTATTTATTAGTTGATGAATACCAAGATACCAATATCACCCAATATCAATTAGTCAAATTACTGGTTGGTAAAATGGCGAAATTTACCGTAGTCGGGGATGATGATCAGTCTATTTACGCTTGGCGTGGTGCACAGCCAGAAAACCTCGCGCAGTTACAAAAAGATTACCAACGCTTAAAAGTCATTAAACTAGAGCAAAATTACCGCTCGTATGGACGCATTTTAAAAGTTGCCAATCAGCTGATTGCCAATAACCCTCATGCTTTTGAAAAAAAGCTATGGAGTGCTCTGGGCCATGGCGAGCCACTTAGAGTGCTGGCGCATAAAAATGATTTAGAAGAAGCCAAACAAGTGGTTTCAGAAATCGTGCACCATAAGTTTAAAACTGGGGCAAGTTACGGTGATTACGCGATTTTATATCGAGGCAATCATCAGTCACGATTATTTGAACGCAGCTTAAGAGAGCATGATGTGCCTTATTTTATTAACGGTAGCACTTCTTTCTTTTCTTATGCCGAGATCAAAGATATTCTCAGTTATTTACGTTTATTTGTTAATCATGACGATGATGCCGCTTTTCTACGCGTCGTCAATACACCGCGTCGTGAAATTGGCCCCAGCACGCTAGAGAAGTTAGGCGCGTATGCCAATGCGCGACATATTAGTTTGTTTAAAGCCTGCACCGAAATGGGTTTAACTCAGTCTTTATCTGAGACCGCTATTTCTCGCCTACAAAAATTTTGTGCTTGGGTATTAAAAACCACCCAAGAAATGCAATTAGGCGATACCTTTAAGGTGATGCATAGTTTTATTCAGCAAATTAACTATCACCAATGGCTACAAGAAAACAGCAACACTCAGCAAGCCGCCGAGCGAAAAATAAAAAATGTCAGCGACTTAATTGAGTGGCTAGAGCGAATTGCCCAAGCTAAAGATGATGAAGAGGAAAAAACGCTTGATGAAGTCGTCGCCAAAATACAATTAATGGATATTTTAGAGCGTAACCAAGATGAGCAAGCAGATGAACAAGTCAGTCTAATGACTTTACATGCCGCAAAAGGTTTAGAATTTCCCCATGTTTTTTTAATCGGTATAGAAGAAAACCTATTGCCCCACCAAAACAGTATTGAAACAGATAATATCGAAGAAGAACGCCGCCTAGCTTATGTGGGTATTACCCGCGCACAACAAACCTGTACTTTTAGCTATTGCACACACCGTAAACGCTATGGAGACATCAGCGAAAGTGAACCCAGCCGTTTTTTAGCGGAGTTACCCGAAGAAGATTTAGAATGGGTCGCTAAAAAACCTGTCGATAGAGCAGAGCAGAAAGTGCGTGGTAAAGCTAACTTAGCACATTTAAAATCGATGCTATCGTAAAAGAAAGCAATACGTTAAAATGACCATTCAATTACGCGCCTGTAGCTCAGCTGGATAGAGTGACGCCCTCCGAAGGCGTAGGTC
>JAQRMR010000071.1:20275-24828 GCA_028599115.1 Methyloprofundus sp. | reverse complement strand
TATTGATTCTTTTAGATTGTTTTGTTGCTTCCTATTTTATCATTTATGAGTAAGTTTTTTAATTTTTAGCTATTCAAGCTAGAAATTCACTCGCTTTATGGGGTTTTGCAAGAGGCTCGATGGCTTATGAATTAGTTTTAACCAGCGCATTAATACCCATGAATGCTGTAATAATTGATAATATCCTGCAAAAACCATCATATACACTAAGCACATTATCCATTCAGGAATATTAATGCTATCAGCAACTAGACCAATAACAGCAAATATGCTTGCCGTTATTACGATAATGACTAAAGCTTGCTTTGGTGAGTAGCCAGCTCTTAAAAAAATATGATGTAAATGCTCTCTGTCTGGTAAGAATGGAGACTGCCCTTTTTTAATTCTACGAATCATTATACAAACTGTATCCATTACCGGGATCGATAATACCCAAAGGCAGGCTATCGGACTTATTGTTTTTAGACCACTACTTTCTTGGGAAAAAAGCATGGCAAAATAAGAAACGGCAAAACCAATTAACATGCTACCCGCATCCCCCATAAATACCTTTTTTTTCACAAATAAATTCATGACTAAAAAAGCACATAGGCTAGCAATGATTAAAAGTAAAATTTGCTGTTGAAGGCCAGCCATAGTTGCCCCCGCTGCAATATAAAAACCTATTAGAGCAACCAGCGCCAAAGATGCGGAGAGTCCATCAATACCATCCATCATGTTAAATGCATTTATATTGCCGATAACAGCAAAAACAGTGAAAGGAATAGCAAGCCAGCCTAATTGAATATCACCTAAAGCAAAAACATTACCCAGTGTGCTTAATTTTATTCCAGCAAAGAAAACCAATAATAAAACGGCAGCCGCTTGGAATATAAGCCTAACTTTAAAGCCTAACTCACAATAGTCATCAATAAGCCCAAGAGTGGCTATGATAAAAAAACCAGTCAGGAATGGTAATAATTCGACTTTAAATATTCCTAGTAAAAATAAACAGAGAATAAAACTCACAAAAACAGCTATGCCACCGACTAAAGGAATAGCCCCTTCATGGTGTTTTCTACTGCATGGCTTATCTAAAAGGTCTATTTTAATAGCAAGTGGGTAAAGTGCTTTTATAACCCCTAACGTCAGTAAAAATGAAGTCATGAATGTTAATACCATTTTTAATTGAGCCTTTTGTTTAATATTCTATTCATAGTACATGACAATAAGATATGCAATACGCACCCTACAGCACCTTCTCCTCAGATTTAGCAAAGTTTAAAATAAACACTAAAAATATTCCTAACATCCCCCCTGTAATTGTACCAACAACAGCAATTAGCGCACGTTTAGGTTTGCTTTTTTCTTCCGCAATCACCGCTGGGTCAATAATTTTAAAAACATATTCATCATCCAACTTAGCAAGCATTTTATTTTTCATTTGCTCTTCTATTAGACTAAAAAATACATTTTGCATATCTGTAATTGCTGTCTGCTCTAATTTTTTAGTTAAATAAGCAATATTCTTAGTCGCTTTATTGTAGTCTTGCTCCTGGAATTGCTTATTAATATCTTTTACTAAAAAATCTACCCATTGTTTCGCTAGTATTGGAGAAAGGTATTCAATTGATAACGTAATTAAACCACTTTTTTTATCTGCACTCACAGACAACATAGGTGAGAATTTTTTAAATTTTTCCCAATCACTCGGTTCTTGTTTTTTTGGAGCTTCGACCTCACGTAGCCATTGATTATGCTCACTATCATAAACTTCAGCATCTAATAATAGTTCACCTGACTCACGATCCCATTTTTCACCAGCAAATACAGGAATAGTTAATTCATGTCGGTTGATAAATTTAGTTAAAAAATCGCGAGTTTCTATCGTTGCCAAAGCTAATTGCGATTTATCTGCACCACCTCCACCAAGACTAATTCCCGCCATTGCTGCTAAACCCGCCATCTGCCCCATTTGATTACTTTCACCCGAGCTTGGAGCTAATAGCACTTGAGCTTTATATAGGTTAGGCTGTAATACAGCATAAGTTACCGATGCTAGGGAAAATACAAAGGTAACGGCTACAATAGTCCACTTTCCTTGCCAAATTACATTCCATAGTTCTCGAAGGTCAATTTCGTCCTCTTCAATTACTTGGTAAGGAGTTTTTGCTTGTTCATTTATGTTAGTCATGCTCTCTTACTCGTACTAAAATTAACGACTGATAGCGCTATACGCGACACCTAATTGATAAAGAATCTGCGTGCCTGCTGTAAGTGTATCTAACGGATCAGAGTAATTAGTGTCAATTGGTACAATAATAGTATCACCTTCTTCTAAGACTTTATCGTTACGGCTAAACCAGGCTGAATTATTGGGCAGCATGACCGAGCCATTTGCACGAATAACATAGATACGATCTTCATCCGATTGCTGTAAAGTTCCTCCCGCTAAGTTAATATAGTCATCTGTATTTTTTGAGCCATCAAAAATAAAGGCGCTTGGTACTTGTACATGCCCCATGACAGATACCACTTTACTCATTGCAGGAATAAATAACTTATCCCCATTTTCAATCATAATATCTTGATCAACATTATCAGCTAAAATTTGCTCTAAATTAATCACCATACGCCCTAAAGCCTCAGCTGCCCCCAGTTGCTCGATAATTTCCATGGCTTTAACAGGGTCATTCGCACTTAATGGATTAGTTGAAGATTGCTTTCTAAAGGTCATATTACCTACCTCAGCGCGCAAGCGTCGTTTAATTCCATCAATATTTACCGCTTCCTTTTTACGCAATAGCTCACGTGAAAATATAGCACCTTTGGGATATGCAAACTGCGTAACACCGCCCGCTCTTTTAATGACACTAGCTAATGTCTCCCCTCTTTTAACCATATACGTTCCAGGAAATTCCACTTCTCCTGTGAGGGTAATATTATACCGCTCTAACCATGTTGGAGACCGAAAAATATGAATAGTATCACGATTATTAATGCTTATATTTTCAGCAGAATCTCCACTCAATATTTTCTCAAGATTCACAACCTTGTGAATTAATTCAGTTTTTTGGTTATCTAATTTTTTATACCGACTGACTTCTACCCTTAAAGTATAAGCAGATTCCCTTAATCCACCTGCAATATCTAACATATCAATTAAAGTCGCATTTTCAGGTAAAGGGTGGTGCCCAGGAAACTTAACATCACCTTCAATAGTTGCATGCGGATATTGTTTTTCTTCTATAACATCATTAAGCATTTTTTGTAGGTTATCCTGCTTTTTAAGTGCTCTAGCTTTTAATATTTTCAAATAAGATGATGATTTTTCTTGCTCTTGCTCTTGCTCTTGCTCTTGCTCTTGCTCTTGCTGTTGCTGTTCTTCTAATTTCGATAGTTGTAAATTTAACTGCTCAGATGTTAGGTATTCATTTAATTGGCCAATAATTAAAGCAGGAAGACCATAACGAATAGACTCAGATTCCAAATCAAAAATAACAACTTTATCGTGCTTATGTAATTTTACATTATGCTCTGATTGCGTATTAGCTAATACGTCTGCTAAATTAAATTTAAGTAATGTTGTTTTAGGCTCTGTACGAAATATTAATGCATAATTCAGGTCTGTAAACGGTAATAAACTTTTACCATTTTCCTTTATTAAATCACTAACCTTCATTCCTTCATACCACTGGAATACCCCTTTATGAATCACATTGCCTGATAAAGTAATTTCATTTTTAAAATGCTCAGGCTTAGCCAGAATACGAATTCTATCACCCGTTTTTAGCACCATATTTTGCTTTTTTTGCCCACCCAAGTTCGTAGTAATTACCTGAAAGCCATCATCATTAGACCTTTCAATGACAATATCAGCTGCTGCCGATTGTTTTTTTATTCCTCCAGCAATTTTCAATGCATTTAATAGTCTAGTTTTTGGCTTTAATTCATAAATAGCTGGCCGCTTTATTTCCCCAGAAATACTAACTTCAATCCCTTTAGTAGGAATAAAAATAACATCGCCATTTTGCAATCTAAAATCATCTGAAGTATTCCCTTTAATTAACCAGTCATACAAATCAATTCGACCAATCACTTTGTTTTTACGCTTAATTTGAATTTTTCGTAATGAACCACTTTTTTTAATGCCTCCAGCCGCTTTCAATGTCTGCGTAATGGTACTCAAAGAACTTAAAACATAAGCACCCGGTTTATAGGCTTCACCCAAAACTAAAATTTGCATAGAACGTAACTTTCCCATAGTTACGTTTACCTCTATACCCATCATTTTTTTAGCGACATAATCTTTAATTTTCGCCCGCAATTCGCTAAAACTTAACCCAGCAACATTGACGGGGCCTAAGGTATCAAATTCAATTTCCCCTTCTCGGTTAACCGTAAAATTATATTTTTGATTTTGTTTACCATACAGCTGAACATTGACTTCATCACCTGGCGCTAGTACATAATCAGATGGAACAGGAAGATCATTTAAGGGGGAAATAGTTAAAGGCTCTCCGGCAAATAAATCATAGCCAAAATTTTCTAATTCTTCTTCACCTTCTTCTTCA
>JAQRMR010000071.1:0-20175 GCA_028599115.1 Methyloprofundus sp. | reverse complement strand
TTCTTCTTCACCTTCTTCTTCAACTTCTTCTTCACCTTCTCTCTCTCCAATAGAGAGCAGCTTTTCCTCAGCGCCATCCTCAGAAGTTTCGAAAGTTACATCTCCCTTATGACTTTTTAATTCGCTTAGACTAATACCTAAACTTTGGGCTGCTAATTGCTGCTGCGCAGGAGATAATGACTGAATACGGTTAAGTTCAGCTGGAGTTAATGCCAAAGAAACTGCCGGAGCTCCAAAACAAAAAATAGTTAATAAAATTAAAAAATTGCGTTTAAAATTGTTCATAGATTTACTTAAAATGATTTTCATAAATTAATAATTAAATTTTCAATAAAGGGCAATACTTTTTTAAAATCGATATTCCCAACTTAACCCACCTTGATAATGCTCTTTTTCCCAAACAGCATTTGTGTAATTAAACCTTCCCACTAGTTGCCCATATAAAAAAGGCAATTGATAACTTAAGTTAAAACGTACAGCATTAGTTTGCATTTTTTCATGATGAACAAAAACATTCATTTTGTGATCATTACTAAATTGGATATAAGTTCCAACTGAAATAACATCACCGAATAAAATACTCTCATTACCTGCTTGATCCACACTTGATAACCAGTCTATCCATTGCTGAGTACCCGAATTACTATTTTTATACTCGGCTATAAACCGTACCTGTTGATGATAAATATCACCAGAAAAATCTACCCCTGCAATAAAGCTATCATCAGTATGATCTAGACTATCTTTTTGCCATTGCCCATAAATACCAGGTTGAAACTGAAAAATAGCCATAGGCACACTTATTCGAAAATCCATACCTATTTGGTGCCGGTCATTTTCTTGAGTTCCAATTCGATCACCCCATGAATCTGCTAAATCCCAATGATAAGTATAATCACTAGCCAGCTCAATCCAAACAAAAGGCCTTGTACTTATGCGTGTTGCTACTTTACGTAGATAAGCACTATTATCATCTACAATAGCTACAAAGGTTTCTACAAATAAATTTTCAATGAAAGGAATATCATTATCAGCATAATTAAGCGCAAGTGCAGGCATAGGCCGTGCATTTTGTCCTTGGCTCAAGGTGCTCTGCCACGAAGGCCCCCACCAACGCTCTAACCGCCCAAAATTAAAGCTAAAAGCTTTCATATTAATAGCAAAATAACTACCATCTTCAGAAAATTTAGGACTATCGCCGTGAAATTCTGAATACGTCCCATTCATTCTAAAAGCATAAAAATCCGAAACATACTCAACTCCTCCTGTCATTCCCCACAAGTGATGATCTGTTTGCCCAAATGCAGCAGGGGTAGCTGAATTTTCACCCCCTACTTTAAAATTTGCTTGAAAACGTTTTTTTTCAGCCCGTTGTAGTACAAACCGCACATGATAATAAGCCGTCTGTAAATAGCTTGATAATTGCCTAGGGGTTACTTTTTTTAAGTCATCCGCAATTAAGGCCCACGGTAAAGGGTAACTATTAACAGGCGCACTTAAGACGCCTGAATCTGCTAATAATTGTATATTAGAGCGAAAATAAGGGTCGTCGGCTTCCACCCAAGGCGAAGAAAAAACGCTGGGGGTAACAAAAAAGAGGAGAAGAAAAAATTCCTTAAATTTCAAAAATAAAATAACGGAGTCAGTAGGTTAAAATAAAATAACGCGACTAAAGATCCCGCGTTCTAATTCAAGTCATTGAGAGGTCTTGCGCTTCAAGACACAAGACAATTGATACATAATAAATTATGCCATATTAAAAAGAAAGAGGATAATTAAAAAACACTGTAATTCCTCAGCATAACCAACACAATCGACAAGTAATTATTTTTAATATCAATTACTTATCATAAAAAATAGCGCCATATTATTATCCACAAGCACTTGGGTAATAAGCCCTTTCTGAGTAGTTACAAATATTGATGATTAATTTATTAGGAAGCTCGAAAAACATGGAATCTAAGAAAATAAGTGATCAATAAATTTGGCTGTGTCACCGCTAAGCGTGGATTTAGTTAGCTCTTAAACCCTCTTCTGCTGGGCTAATTCGCTAGAAACGAATTAGCCCAGCAAGGGAGGGCTTTTATAAGAGCAACTTTTATTTTTCAATACTTAACGGTGACATAGCCTTAACTTTTAGGCCGCATCTGAGGAAATAGCAAAACATCACGAATAGAAGGCGCATCGGTAAATAGCATCACCAAACGGTCAATACCAATCCCTTCCCCAGCTGTTGGTGGCATTCCATGCTCTAGCGCAGTAATGTAATCCGCATCAAAATGCATCGCTTCATCATCACCTGCATCTTTTTCTTCAACTTGTTTAGAGAAACGCTCAGCTTGATCTTCCGAGTCATTTAACTCAGTAAAGCCATTGGCAATTTCACGCCCACCAACAAAGAATTCAAAACGATCTGTGACATGCGGATCATTATCATTACGACGCGCTAAAGGAGAAACTTCAACAGGATAAGCGGTAATAAATGTCGGATTCATTAGCTTGCTTTCTACCGTTTTCTCAAAAATCTCAATTTGCACTTTTCCTAAGCCATAGCTCTCTTTAACAGGAATATGTAGTTTACTCGCTACCTCAACTGCTGCTTCGCGTGTATTAAGATTTTCTAGCGTTAAATCAGCGTTAAAATGCAAAATAGATTCAACTACGGTCATGCGATCAAATGATTTACCGAAATCGTATTCTTCACCTTGGTAGCTAACGATAGGATTACCCAATAAATCTTCAGCAATACCTTTTAACATTGCTTCTGTTAAGTCCATTAAGTCACCATATTCAGCATAAGCCTGATAAAACTCAATCATGGTAAATTCAGGGTTATGCCTTGAAGACAAACCTTCATTACGGAAATTTCGGTTAATTTCAAAAACTCGCTCAAAACCACCCACAACTAAGCGCTTTAAATAAAGTTCAGGAGCAATACGCAGGTATAAACCCATGTCTAAAGCATTATGGTGCGTTTCAAATGGCTTTGCTGTTGCGCCACCTGGTATCGCTTGCATCATAGGCGTTTCAACTTCTAAGAAGTTTTTTTCTGTTAAAAAATTACGAATATAAGCAACAATTTTTGAGCGCATCAAAAAAGTACGGCGTGATTCTTCGCTCATAATCAGATCTAAATAACGCTGTCTGTATTTTATTTCTTGATCTGCAATACCATGAAACTTCTCAGGTAAAGGACGTAGTGCTTTGGTTAGTAAGCGAATATCATCAACACGCACACTTAATTCACCCACTTTGGTTTTAAATAAAACACCTTCGGTACCAACAATATCGCCAATATCCCACTTTTTAAATTGTTCATTGTAAAAACCTTCCGCCAATGTATCTCGAGTGACATAAAGCTGAATTTGGCCAGACATATCTTGAATATTTGCAAAACTTGCTTTACCCATAATACGGCGCGTCATTAATCGACCACCTAACTTAACGCGAACGGGGGTTTCCTCAAGCTCTTCCTTGGTTCTTTCCGAATACTTCTCAATCAACTCCTCGACAAGTACATCACGACGAAAATCAGTAGGAAAAGCTATTCCATCATTTTCGCGTAGAGCCGCTAATTTTGTACGGCGTTGGGTAATTTGTTCTTGTTCGTCGCGTTCTATTTCTGACATATTCTTTGTATTTAATTGACTATTAAAAGTTCGACCATTTGATGCACCATCAATTAGTCCTAATATTGTTCGATATTCTGCTTATTTCAAACCACTTTTTAAACTGGCTTCAATAAATTGATCTAAATCTCCATCGAGCACAGCACCCGTATTTCCCGTTTCTACATTGGTACGCAAATCTTTAATTCTAGATTGATCTAAAACATAAGAACGAATTTGACTGCCCCAGCCTATATCTGATTTATTATCTTCGACTTCTTTCTGGGATTCCGAGCGGGTACGCAGTTCTAACTCATACAGTTTAGATTTTAACTGCTTCATTGCCTCATCTTTATTCTTATGTTGCGAGCGCCCATTTTGACACTGCACCACCGTATTTGTCGGAAGGTGGGTAATTCGTACTGCTGATTCGGTTTTATTAACATGCTGACCACCTGCACCACTCGCACGATAGACATCAATACGCAAATCAGCCGGATTAATATCGATTTCTATATCATCATCAATTTCTGGAGATACAAAAACAGAGGCAAAGGATGTATGTCGGCGATTACCTGAATCAAAAGGTGATTTACGCACCAAACGGTGTACGCCTGTTTCCGTTCTTAACCAGCCAAAAGCATAATCACCGGTAAATTTGATCGTTGCCGATTTAATTCCCGCCACATCACCTTTCGACTCTTCCATTAATTCTGTTTTAAAACCCTTACGCTCACCCCAGCGCAAAAACATACGCTCAATCATCGCTGCCCAATCTTGCGCCTCCGTTCCACCTGATCCAGATTGAATATCTAAAAATGCATTATTTGCATCCATTTCACCAGAAAACATGCGCCTAAACTCTAGATCTTCGACTTGCTTTTCATAACTTGCAACATCTATGACAACACTATCGACAGCCTCTTCATCCCCTTCTTCAACTGCCATTTCCAAAATATCTGCCGCATCAACTAAACCTGAATCTAACTCATTTATTGTATTAACGACTACTTCCAATAACCCACGTTCTTTACCTAAAGCCTGAGCTTCTGCGGGATTATTCCAAATATCAGGATTTTCCAACTCTCTTAGAACCTCTGTTAAACGCTCACTTTTATTATCAAAGTCAAAGATACCCCCTAAGCGTATTGGCTCGCTGACTTAGATCAGTAATTTTTTGAGTAATCGGGTTTATTTCTTGCATTTATTAATCAGGTAATATTGAAAAAAGCGTTTATCGCTAAAATAATGAATCGGCATTATATACTATATAGAGTTTGTTTTAGCTGAGATTTAATTCCATTGCCTCGTTGTTGTTTTTCATTCTTATGCTAAAATATTGCTCGAATGCGTTATTTTATTAGACGTGTTAATGGCCACCTATAATCATTTCATATAAAGATGGTCAGAATAACTACAAAAATAAATGAGGATTACATGAAAATATTAAAACCACTATTATTATCTGCAATGCTAGGCGCATCTATGGGCGTTTTCTCAACTGCTGCTGTTTCAGGTGAGTGTGCTGAAGATAAAGGTAGAACTTGCTACGGACCTATAGAAGCTATTGATTTAACTGTTGAGCTAATCCGCGAAGCACGTCATGCAATTGATAACGGTAACGATACAGCAGGTATCTTAAACCTAATCAAATCTGCTAAAAACATGGGTAAAGAAATCAACGCTAACGATACTGTTGATAGACAACGTGCTAAATCTGCAAGTTTCTTGAAAAAGGCTAAAAAAGCAATGAAAGCTGGCGATAACCAAGGAGCTCATACTCTCTTGTTAGAAGCTGAAAAAAGATATGAAGGACTTAAGTCTCTAATCTAAATTTCAAAAGCTTTTTACCAACAACAGAGTGGCTTGCTACTCTGTTGTTTTAAGCTCTAATCTAGCTCTCTCAGTTTCAGCCTTCCCGCTTCAAGCTTAATATCAAATTTTTCTATATCCTCATAAGCCGGCGCACACTTCACTTCCCCTGTCTTAATACAAAACCTTGCTCCGTGACGCGGACAAACAATCTCATCCCCCTCAATCACTCCACTGCCAATCTCAGCACCATCATGCGTGCAAACATCTTCTAGCGCGTAAAATCCATCTTCTAATTTAAAAATAACAACATCAACACCGTCAACATCAACAACCAGATGCTCCCCTACGGCTAAAGCATTCTCTGCTGCCACATCAATCCAATTAGTCATTTTTTTAACCTTTTAAATACACATCGTAACGTAATAATTTACTACCAAAGCTCATTGTCGGCTCACCACCTAATGGTTCTGCATGATCTGGGCATTTCACCACAACTTTTTTAGTGGCGACGGAAAAAGCAGCAGCAAATAAACTTTGCCTATCTAAATCATCACCCAATAAATCCCGCAAAATTAACATCGATTTTTTAGGTAACGCTGATTTTTTTCGCTTAGGTGGAAACATCGGATCTATATAAACACATTCTGGCGCAGAATCTAACGCCGCCAACACATCAATTGCATTACCTGCCAATAATTTAGGAGCCGATAGAGCGAGTCTTTGCATCCAATCAAGCTGCTCTAAACGCTTAAAGGCATCATCCAATAAAGCCAACATAATAGGTGAGCGCTCAATGCATTGTAAATCATAACCCATACGAAAAATATGCAGGCTATCTTGCGCCCAGCCTGTGGTTGCATCAACAACTGTTTTAGTTTTTCGCCCAATAGCTTGCGCTAACGCACCTTCTTTTGGAGCGGGCCAAGAACGCTGCTCGCCATTACGAGGGTGAATATCAACACTTAAGCCCCCTTTTTTCAGTAAGTCTTTATCAATTAGCTTTAACTCAGTATCACGCCAGGTTAAAAAAAAATCTTCAGGCGTATTTTTATTAACTGATTCATATAAAGGAACAGCTAACTGCTTAGCAAAAGCCTGCGCATCAACCAAGGGTAGGTCTTCACTTTGTAAAACGGCTAACTTTCCTGAGTAATGGTGCATCAAACTATTTTATTCCGTCGAAATTGATGCTTGCTCATTTTTCAAGGCAGCATCCAGTGTATGCCATGCTAACGTGGCACATTTTACGCGCGCAGGATATTCACGCACCCCTGCTAATACCGCTAACTTACCCACCGCTTCCAAATTAATTTCTTCTTCTTTACCGGTCGTCATTTCATGAAACTTAGTAAATAAAGCCTCTGCTTCTGCTTCTGTCAGCCCCTTGACAATATCTGTCATTAACGAGACAGAAGCTGTTGAAATAGCACAGCCTGAACCTTGAAAACTTGCATCGACAATTTTATCACCATCCATTTTCAAAAACAGCGTTAGGCGATCGCCACATAAAGGATTAAAACCCTCGACCTTGCGATCCGCTTCTTCCATTACATAAAAGTTGCGTGGGTTTCTATTATGGTCAAATATCACCTCTTGATAGAGGTCGCGTAAATCATCAAACATGGTTATTTCCTAGCCAAAAATCTTAATTAAATCTTCAATACCTGCCATCAACACATCAATTTCTTCTTTCGTGTTATACATAGCAAAAGAGGCTCTTGCCGTTGCAGGCACTTCAAAAAAGTCCATCACCGGCATGGCACAATGATGCCCTGCACGCACAGCAATACCTAAACTATCTAACATGGTACCAATATCATGCGGGTGAATTTTATCTAATACAAACGATAAGATAGCACCTTTTTCAGCCGCTTCGCCAATAATACGTAAACCGTCTATTTGCAATGCTTTTTCAGTGGCATAATCCAGCAATTCAGCTTCATAAGCTGCGATATTATCCATACCAATTTCGGTAAGATAATCAATCGCCGCACCTAAACCAATCGCATCAGCAATATTGGGTGTCCCTGCTTCAAATTTATACGGTAGCCCGTTATATTCAGTATCCTCAAATGTTACTTTACGAATCATATCGCCGCCGCCCTGATAAGGAGGCATGGCTTCTAAAAGTGCTTGCTTGCCATATAAAACACCGATACCAGAAGGTGCATACAATTTATGCCCTGAAAACACATAAAAATCACAGTCCAACGCTTGCACATCCACTGCTAAATGCGGAATAGCTTGGGCACCATCCAATAAAACAGGAATATTCTTTGCTTTTGCTGCGGCGATAATTTCCTTAACAGGGTTCACCGTGCCTAAAGCATTGGACATGTGTACTACAGAAACCAGCTTGGTTTTATCGCTGATGAGTTTTTCAAACTCGGCAAAAATCAATTCACCCTGTAAATTAATCGGCGCAACCTTTAAAACTGCACCGGTTTCTTCACATAGCATTTGCCACGGCACAATATTGGAATGATGCTCCATCGCCGTAATCAAAATTTCATCACCTGCTTTAATATTCGTTTTACCAAAGGTTTGCGCAACTAAATTTATCGCCTCAGTTGCACCACGTGTAAAAATAATTTCTTTCGTGCTTTGGGCATTAATAAAGTGCTGGATTTTTTCCCTAGCCCCCTCATATCGATCCGTCGCTTTTACACTCAGTGTATGCACACCACGATGCACATTAGCATATTCATGGCTATAGCAATGCACGATACTATCAATCACTTGTTGTGGCTTTTGACAGCTAGCGGCATTATCTAAATAGACCAATGGTTTATTACGAATTTTCTCTTTTAAAATAGGAAAATCAGCGCGAATTTTTTCTACAGGAAATGTACTCATTTTATTTTTTATCTAAGCGTTATTATTCTATTTATAACCAAGCTTTATCGATACCAGCCTGTGGAAATCTCTCTAATACTTGCGTTAAAATTTGCTCGTGCAAAGGTTTAAATTTGATTTTATTAACCATCTCATTAGCAAATGCAAAAGTCAGCATATTTCTTGCTGTCTCTTCATCGATACCACGTGATTGCAACGCAAATATCGACTTATCATCTAACTGCCCCACCGTGATACCATGCGCACATTTGACATCATCCGCATAAATTTCTAATTGCGGTTTAGTATCGGCTTCTGCATTATCAGATAATAATAAATTGTGATTATGCATATCAGAATCGGTTTTTTGCGCTTGTTCGGCAACAATTACCCGGCCTTGAAACACACCGCGAGCCTTATCATTTAAAACACCTTTATACAGCTCTTTGCTGATCGCATAAGGCTCTACATGCGTAATACGCGTATGGTTATCAATATGCTGACGTTTAACACCTAAATACAATCCATTTAAATCACATTCTGAGGCCTGCGATAAGTCTGTATGCACATCAGTACGCGCCAATAAACTACCAAAAGCAAAATTAGTATGCTTAAAACGACTGTCTCGCGCCTGCTTTACATACACACCCCCTAAATGAACTGCTTTATCACTTTCTAACTGAGTTTTATACAAGCTTAACCCTGCATTTTTCTCAACAAATACCTCAGTCACTGAAACAGTCGCATAGCGCTCCGCGCAACCAATAAAAGTTTCAATAACCGTTGCTTCCGCACCGGTTCCTAAAGCAATAACATGATGTGTATTCGCTAAGACCTCAGCACTGGTTACCACATGTAAAACTTGTAAAGGTTTATCCAAAACAGTATTTGCAGCAACACTAACAAAAACGCCATCACTAAACCACGCCTGATTAAAAGCTTTAAAACCCGCCTCTTTAAGATCTACTGCTTGTCCTAAATAGCTTTTCACTTTTTCAGGATGATTTTTTAAAGCATCAACCATGCTACTAACGATCACTGCATCAGCTATGCCATCTAAATCAGATAAACTCGCCGAATAATGACCATCAACTAAAACCAGCGTCCAACAATCAGCTAACTTATAGCTATCTAAATCAGCAATATCAATATGCCCAAGTTCTGAGTCAGAAACGGGGCTAAATGCTTTTTTATCTAACACCGACACATTGCTATAACGCCACTCTTCATCACTTAAACGAGGAAAACCACGCTCAAGAAATTGCTCTTTTGCTTGCGTTCGTAATTCACTCAACCAGCTCAAGGATGAGCCAGCTAAAGAATTCTCAAGCTTAGCGTATGCTTCACTATATTGCGTCGTCATTAGGCAACCTGCTCTTCTACCCAGTGATAGCCTTTAGCTTCAAGCTCTAAAGCCAATTCAGGACCGCCTGATTTAACAATTTTTCCATCCGCTAAAACATGAACCACATCCGGTGTAATGTAATCTAATAAACGCTGGTAATGGGTAATCATTAAAAATGAACGTGCTTCATCACGCAAAGCATTCACACCTTTTGAAACCACTTTTAAGGCATCAATATCTAAGCCAGAATCTGTCTCATCTAAAATACAAAAGCTCGGTTCTAAAATAGCGGCTTGTAGAATCTCATTGCGTTTTTTCTCACCACCTGAAAAACCTTCATTCACCGCACGATAAAGAAATTTCTCATCCATTTCCAAGGCTTTAATTTTACCTTTTACCATCGTCAAAAAATCCAAAGCATCTACCTCATCTTTACCATGATGCTTACGCATAGCATTCAACGCTGCTTTCAATAAATAAATATTGCTCACGCCTGGAATTTCTACTGGATATTGAAAAGCTAAAAACACGCCTTCACGCGCTCGCATTTCAGGTTCTAACGCCAATAAATCCTGGCCTTTATAAGTCACACTACCTTCTGTAACCGTATAGCCTTCTTTACCTGAAAGTACATGTGATAAGGTACTTTTCCCTGCTCCATTAGGCCCCATAATGGCATGTACTTCACCCGCTGGAATCTCTAAATTAACGCCTTTCAAAATAGGCTTATCGCCAACACTGACATGAAGGTTTTTGATGCTGATCATGAATTTTACCTACCTACTAATAACTTTTATTTTTTAATGAATGAATACTAAGAACAACGAGAGGGCATTAACCCACTGAGCCTTCTAAGCTTAATCCCAATAATGCTTGTGCTTCTACTGCAAATTCCATTGGCAGCTCTTTAAATACGCTTTTGCAAAAACCGTTAACAATCATCGACACCGCATCTTCTGCTGATATTCCACGCTGCTGACAAAAGAACAATTGATCTTCACTGATTTTAGATGTAGTCGCTTCATGCTCAACCTGAGCTGAAGGCTGCTTCACTTCGACATAAGGAAAAGTATGTGCGCCACAAGTATCGCCGACTAACAATGAATCACATTGCGTATAATTTCTTGCATTTTCAGCGCTCTTAGCCACTTTAACCAAGCCACGGTAAGTATTTTGAGATTTTCCCGCCGAAATACCTTTAGAAATAATGGTACTGCTCGTATTTTTTCCAATATGAATCATTTTTGTGCCAGTATCGGCTTGTTGATAATTATTGGTAACCGCAACGGAGTAAAACTCTCCCACTGAGTTATCTCCCAATAAAACACAGCTAGGGTATTTCCAAGTAATCGCTGAACCTGTCTCTACCTGAGTCCATGATACCTTTGAGTTATCGCCACGGCACTCAGCACGTTTAGTCACAAAATTATAAATCCCACCCACCCCATTTTCATCACCAGGGTACCAATTTTGTACCGTTGAATATTTAATCTCTGCATTATTCATAGCGACTAATTCAACTACCGCAGCATGCAATTGATTTTCATCACGCATCGGTGCAGTACAGCCTTCTAAATAACTCACATGACTATCATCATCGGCAATAATCAGCGTACGTTCAAACTGTCCGGTATTAGCGGCATTGATTCTAAAATAAGTAGATAACTCCATTGGGCAGCGTACGCCTTTAGGAATATAAACAAAAGAACCATCGGTAAACACAGCGGCATTCAATGATGCAAAAAAGTTATCTTTTTCAGAGACTACCGTGCCTAAATATTGTTTCACTAACTCTGGGTATTCTTGTAAAGCTTCTGAAATAGGGCAAAAAATAACCCCCGCATCTTTTAGCTTACCTTTGAAGGTTGTTGCGACTGAAACACTATCAAATACAGCATCGACAGCAACACCCGCTAAACGCTCTTGCTCATCTAAAGGAATACCCAGTTTTTTATAAGTATCTAATAACTCTGGATCAACCTCATCTAAACTTTGTGGTTTCTCAGAGTCTTTTTTAGGTGCGGAATAATAACTAATTGCTTGGTAATCAATAGGGTCTATATTTAACTGCGCCCAATCAGGCTCCTCTAATGTTTGCCAGTGGCGAAATGCCTGCAAACGGTACTGCAACATAAACTCAGGCTCACCTTTTATTGCGGATAAACGAGCAATAATATCCTCATTTAAACCCGGCTCAAAAGTTTCCACTTCAATTTCAGTGACAAAACCTTCTTTATATTTTTGCCCGATAACTTTTTCTATTTCTTCTGCGCTTGATGACATAAATATTTTCTATGATTTTAATGATACAAACTGGCCACTGGCACAGTGATTTCTTGAGGTGCCTGCATAGGGGACATCATGTCCGCCAAGGTCACTGATTCCAAAGCTTCTTTCACACTCTGATTCACTACTTTCCAATTACTTCCAAGCGTACATCCTGTCGCATGATCACACTGACTATCCGGCGAGCTACATTCCGTTAAGGAAATAGGGCCTTCTAAAGCCGTAATCACACTGGCAACGGTAATCTTCTCAGGTGTTCCGATTAAACGATAACCGCCTTTTGCTCCACGTATTGAGCTGAGAACCTGCGCTTTCACTAATGACTTTAATATTTTACTCACTGATGGCAAGGCAACGCCTGTTGCTTTCGATATTTCCAAAGCAGCATGTATCGGCGCTTTACTATTAGCCATATAACTTAAAATAACCGTTGCATAATCCGTCATCTTACCTAAACGTAACATTTCCCCTCCTTATATTTAGGACTATTTTAGTACTATTTAATTCCGCAGTAAATAGCTAGGTTATTATTTTCCTTTAATTCCAATATTTTCCCATCATGTCTCTATACTTTTGCAACTGCATTCCTGATTCTCTCAGCTTTATACTGATCGCACCTTCTTTTCCCGTTATTAAACTTTTTGCGCCAATTGCATCATAACGCCCCCTAACCGCTTTATGAGGAAACCCAAAGCGATTTGGTGCTCCAGCAGGAATTAGTATGATTTCAGGGGAGACTTTTTGCAAAAAAAGCAGGGTTGACGAAGTTTTACTGCCATGATGCGGTGCAATTAACACTTTAGCAGCCAACTCATTCGCATAATTTCTAACGAGTGCTCGTTCAGCCTCTTTTTCTATATCACCAGTCAATAAGACACTTCCCCACTGCGTTTTAACTTTAAGCACACAGGAATTATTATTTTCATCTAAAAATGAGGTTTCTGGCGGTGATAACATTGTAAACTCCACATCATCCCAAACCCATTGCTGCCCTGCTAAGCAGGGGCTTGCCTGATATTCTACCAACTCCTCGGGTACGCTAGTTAAGACTATATCACTAGGTATTGTATTCAATACCGCTTTTGCTCCACCAATATGGTCATTGTCCGCATGGCTGATAATTAAACTATCTAAGCGCTGTATTTGCCTTGAGTGCAAAAAAGGTAAAACAATATTCTTGCCCATATCCATTTTATTAGAAAAGCGCGCGCCCACATCAAAAACCAGACTATGATTTTTAGTTTCTACAACAGTTGCCAAACCCTGACCAACATCTAATAAAGTTAGCCACACATCACCCTGTATAGGTTTTTCAATTTTGGTAAAGAATAAAGGCAAAAGTAGCACAAAACCCAAATACTTAGCGGGAATTCCACGCGGCGCTAGAATTATCAATAAACCCAGCATTGCGACCCCAACGGATAACAAACTTGGCTCGGGGACGATAATGCTGGAAAAAGGTAGCTCAGTTAAATAGCTTAAAAATTGCCAAAGAGTCGAGAAAATAGTGTCAATAAGTATAAAAACATAATCCACCATACTTGGAGCCAATACTAATAAGACTAAACCTAGCAAAGACAAAGGCAATAAAATAAAGCTCACTACCGGTACTGCAATAATATTTGCCAAAGGCGCAATAACCGACCCTGCTTGAAAAAATAGAAATAAAACAGGTAGCAAGGCAACTGCCATTAAGAAATGCAATTTAATCGCGCTACGCCACGAACTTTCTAAGCCTAATCGTGCAGAAAACACATATAAAATAAAGAATACAGCCAAGAAAGATAAATAAAAACCTATCGATAATACCGATAAAGGATCAATACACAGCACGATAAGTAGCGCCAAAGACAATACATTGATGGGCTTACTCTGTCGTTTTAATAACAAAGTCAGTAGTAATAAACTCAGCATAATTAACGCACGTTGCGTCGGAATAGAGAATCCCGCCAATGCTGCATAAAATAAAGCAGCCAACCATGCTGTCGATGCCGCTATCTGGGGTGCTGAATATAAATGTGCAGGGAGTCGCAACCATAAAGCAAAACTAAGCCCATAGACCATTGCCGCAATTAACCCTATATGCAACCCAGAAATGGCCATTAAATGATTGGTGCCTGTTTTAGCCATCACTTGCCATTGCGCTAATGAAATCTGGCTTTTATCCCCAATCGTCAACGCCTTAACTAACGCGAGTGTTTCCTGACTAATTGTTAGTGACTCTAACAGGTTTAATAATTCGTAACGGAAGACATCAATGCTTTGATAATGATTCTTTTCAGCTAATAATTCTGCTGTCTCTGGCTTACGGATATAACCCGTTGCACCGATATGTTTAGCGTACAACCATTTTTCATAATCAAAAGCAGCAGGGTTCAATGTCCCGTGTGGCTTTTTCAATTTCACCCAAAACTGCCACTTTTGACCGGGTTTGATGATTCTTTGTGGATAATACCAACTTAAGCGTAATTTATCTGGCAAAAGAACCGTTGATTTTGTCACGCTAAAATCAAAGCGAACCCGTCTTTTATTGGTATTAGTTAAGCTAATAATTTCACCTTGAACCAATAGTTCTTTAGCTTGTAATTCTGGTGCTAATATTTGATTTGAATAATAGATGGCTAGCAAACTTGCCCATAAAAATCCCAACAAAAAGTATGTTATACGCCGATACGAAAAATACCAACTGGTTATACTTAGCCCGCACGCACTCAGTAAAATAAATTCACTCGGTAAACTTGACCACTGTTGCAAGCACAAAACACCAAAGAAAAAAGATAAAACCGAAATAGGCATACTTAAAACCTGCTAAACTTAATGTTTATAACGCCAAGACAACACACAAGCCAGGGACTATAAGTTATGCCAAAAAAGCTGCTAAAAAAATACATGCCGACACCCGAATCTATCAAAGACAATAAAAACCTACGTTTTTTAGGTGATAAACTGCACGAACCTAATCTTTGGCACTTAAATCGCCGCTCAGTTTCCTCTGCTTTTGCCATTGGTTTGCTGGTAGCTTGGATACCAACTCCAGGGCAAATGTTGATTGCAGCGACTATTGCTCTTTTTTTTCGCGCTAATTTACCCATTTCAGTCGCGCTCGTTTGGATCACCAACCCACTGACTATGCCACCAATGTTCTACTTTGCATATCGCGTTGGCTTATGGAGCCTTAACCAACCTTCTCCTGCTGATGATTTTGAATTTTCTGCAGAAAGTATTATGAGCAGCCTAAGCGACATGGGAGGCCCATTTTTACTGGGCTGTGGAATTCTAGGCATCATTTTTTCCATTATTGGTTATTTTGGCATTCGATTATTTTGGCGCTGGCATGTTGTCAATCAATGGAAACAACGCTCTTTACGCTAAGCTCAACAATTAAAAATGCAGACACAATAAGCTAAAATACTCACTTGGCTAAGGCTCTTAAATGAGCTTAGCCAAACTCTAAAAACCGATCTGCATTCAGCATCGCTTCCACCCATAAACCTAAGCCTGCGATTCTAAACCCATCAGCCACATCATTATCAGATTTACCTTGCCTTTTTGCTTCACCAGTCTCCAGTAATCCACGTCGCTGTGCGGCAGAAATACAGACGACTAAATCTAACTGATATTTTTCAACTAAATCACCCCATCGCTGAACATAGTTAACCTCATCATCAGGCGGCGTCATATAACGAAAGGCGTGATAAACCCCTTCCCTATAAAAAAAAACACGCTCCACTTTATGCCCCATCTCTAATGCAGTTTTAGTAAATTGATAAGCATTTTCACCACTACTTGATTGATAAGGACTCGCATTAATTTGTATTGCGTATTTCATAAATAATAAAGTTCGCCTAAGAAAGTTTAAGTACAATAACATACCGTCTCATTATTTGAGAGCAGCTCTTAACAAAAAGCTATATCACTGTTAGATGCTGAATATATTCGTCAGCTGTAGCCCGTATGAAGCTTGCGTAATACGGAGTTTTGAACACTCATAGGCTAGAAGTGAACTTAATTTTATTTTTTGTTTTTATAATACAATGACCTGTAATTTACCCCCGTATTCCGCGCCCACATACGGGCTACATGGCTGATTAAAGCTTCCTTAACAACCCCCAAAGCTTTCCTAACCAGATTATGAAATTAGCACCTTTATTGCTATCTTTTTTCTTAAGCAGTCCTTTGCTATCCGCTAATGAAATTCTGCTACCGGATATGGGGGATTCAACAGGTACACTCATTTCACCCGCTCAAGAAAAAGCCTTAGGTGCCTCTTTTTTCCGTAGTATTCAAACGCAATTAGAAATCAGCAATGACCCTGAAGTTCAACACTACATCCAGTCAATTGGTTATCACCTTGTTGCCAGTAGTGACTCACCTAGCGCCCCTTTTCATTTTTTTGTGGTATTAGCAGATGATATTAATGCTTTTGCAGGACCCGGCGGGTTTATTGGTGTTAATTCAGGATTAATTTTAAACAGTAATAATGAGAGTGAACTAGCCTCTGTTATGGCGCATGAGATTGCTCACGTAACGCAACGTCATATCTACCGGTCTTACGAAGCAGCAAGCCAACTATCCTTACCCGCAGCTGCTGCCCTAATTGCCGCTATCGTTGTTGCCACACAAGCACCTGATGTCGGTATTGGTGCTATTAGTGCTGTTCAGGCAGGCAGCATTCAAGCGCAAATTAATTTCACCCGTAGTAACGAGCAAGAAGCAGATCGTGTTGGCATAAAGACGCTTGCAAAAGCACAATTTAACCCACGCAGCATGCCTACCTTTTTTGAGAAACTGCAGCAAGCAAGCCGCTATTATGGCTCAGCCGCACCAGAATATTTACGCACTCACCCCATCACCTCTTCACGTATTGCCGACACACGTAACCGTGCGGAAAGTTATCCCTATCGGCAAGTGCCTGACTCACAAAATTACCGCCTCATTAAAGCAAAATTACGCACCTACTCTGCTATGAGCGCCCAAGATTTAATCGCCTATTTCACTAATCGACTATCTTTAGGGACTGCCGAACAAAAAGCGGCGATGCAATATGGCTTAGCACTTAGCTATGCCAAACAAGAACGCTATCAAATAGCACAAGGTATTTTAAAGAAATTAATCACAAGCTTCCCTAGTCAGGAACAGTATTTAAGTGCGTCCGCCCACTTATCTACTTTAGAGGGAAATACTACAGAAGCTAAAAAAGCCTATGCTTTATTAGAAAAGCGATCTCCTTACAATGATCAATATAAATTTTCTACGGTGACTTTATTGATCAAAGACAACCAAGCTCAACAAGCCTTACAGCGGCTAAAAGAAATTCCTTATCACCGACAAAATGGTCCAGACTATTTTTTAAGCCTCGCTAAAACCTATGAAAAATTAAGTAACCCACTGAACTTTCACCGCTATATGGCTGAATATCACTACTCAGTAGGCCAAACACATCAGGCTATTTTACAAATTAAATTAGCCCAAAAAGCTAAAAACAATAATTTTTATTTATCTGCGATATTAGAAGATCGATTCAACTTTTTTAGTAACGAACTTCTAGCACTCAAACAACTACAAGAATAATTATGCAAAAAAAACAGACTATCGGGTTTATTGGCATTGGTTTAATGGGCGAACCCATGACACTTCGTTTATTAGCCGCAGGTTACTCAGTTAAGGTCTGGAATCGCAGCCCCGAAAAGCTAACGAAAGTCTTAGCAGCAGGTGCTATCGCACCAAATAGTTTAGCGCAAGTTATTCAAGAATCAGACATTATCATGCTTTGCTTAGCCGACAGCCCCATTGTTGAAAAAATCACCAAAGAGCACATTCTCCCGCATGGCAATGATAGTAAATTATTAATCGATTTATCAAGTACTCACCCCGAAGTCACTCAACAATTAGCGATTCTACTAAAAGAAACATGTAATATGAACTGGGTTGATGCGCCTGTTTCTGGTGGCGTTGCTGGTGCACAAGCAGGCTCACTCGCTATTATGGCCGGAGGCTTAGAAGCCGATATAGAAATCGCCCGCGAAGTACTAAATCCCCTTTATAGTCAGCTAACCCACATGGGAAAAGTCGGCAGTGGTCAGGTCACCAAAGTTTGTAATCAGATGATCGTAAGCTGTAATGTATTAGTTATTGCCGAGATGATTGCTTTAGCGGAAAAATCAGGCGTTGATGCCAAGCAAATAGCACCCGCTTTGGCCGGTGGCTTTGCAGATTCCAAACCTTTACAAATTGTCGCGCCTGAAATGGCAGAAAGCCGATTTACACCCATAAAATGGCGCGTAAAAACCTTGTTAAAAGATTTAAATATGGCAACTGACATCGCACAAAAACAAGGAACTTCAACACCGATGTCCGCTCTAGCTTCCCAACTTATGCAGCTACACGGTAGCCAAGGTTTTTTCGATCAAGACCCCGCAACTCTAATAAAGCTGTACGATAAAAACAAATAACGCGGCTTATTTTCCTCACTTTTTACGGCAATAACCGCCCTACCTAAAAATTTAAATATTAACTTAAAGCCGGCAAGTAATTGTTTTTTAAAAACACTTTCGACACGATACTATTTTTTTCCAAAAATCATTTCTTTTGATAGGCAGTTCACATTTTTTGATATAGAATTTGCACCACTTAAAGGAAATAAGGATATAAAAACAGGGAATAGAACCAATAAACTTAAACTAATAAAAAAAATAAATTAAGTTTATAAAAGGAATAAAGAATGCATTTAATAATAAAAATAACAAAGATATAACACCTAAAACCCGCTTATGCGGGTTTTTTATTGCCTGAAATTTAGCTATAAAACCCCCTGCGCCAGCGTCACTAACTTATTCCATGCCTGCTTCTAAATAAATCCTCAAGCAAAAATCACAACAACATTTCTCGTTCTGCCGACTGATTAATGCTATAACCTTCCCTCCTGCTTCGTCATCATTCCTTACAAAACTATTATGAAATTAATTAGCTTTACGCATAACAATATCAGTCGAGTTGGCGCTGTAATTGATGATACTGTCATCGATAGTTTAAACCAAGCTCATATTCCACAAACAATGCTAGACTTTTTAGAAGCTGGCCAGCCTGCTTTAAAAGCCTTACAAGCGCTTAGTAATGATACTAAGGCACACTTAGCTTTAAAAGAGGTTACTTTATTAGCCCCCGTTCCACGCCCTAATAAATTTTTAGGCATTGGCTTGAATTATGCAGAGCATATTGCTGAAACGGTGTACGAAAAACCTGAATACCCTACTTTCTTTACCAAGCAAAATTCCTGTGTCATTGCGACAGATGAAGCCATTCATTTACCGACTGTTTCAGAAAAGCTGGATTATGAAGTTGAACTCGCTTTTGTGATTGGTACTCGCTGCCGTAATGTACCTTTAGAAAAGGCACATGAAATGATTATGGGCTATACCATTGTTAATGATGTCACCGTGCGCGATTGGCAAATGCGTACCCCCACGTGGATGATAGGTAAATCATTTGACACCCACGGACCAATGGGCCCTTGGATTGTAACCAAGGATGAAATTGCTGACCCGCATAATTTAGCGCTCAAAACATGGGTCGATGATGAGCTACGCCAATCATCAAATACACAGCACATGGTCTTTAACTGCTATGAAATGATTGCTTATTTAAGCCAAGCGATGACCCTAGAACCTGGCGATGTCATATCAACAGGAACGCCTAGCGGTGTTGGAGTCAGCATGAAACCTCGCGGCTATATGAAAGCCGGACAAAAAGTCAGAGTTGAGATAGAAAACATTGGCACTTTAAACAACTATGTTATTGACGCACCAGCAGGGTTTGTTGCAGGCAATCACTAGCCCTCCTAATTAAAATTAATACCCTCTAGTCCTGAGTGACTATCGTTTACTCAGGTACAGGAAATACCTTATCGGGTATTACTCGCTATAATAATTTTCTTGCTCATATTTTCATACAACTTACTCGTAAATTCAGGTACAGCTGTAATGGTCAAGTTTTTTGGAAGGCTTTTAAGCCGCTTTTTTTCATTAAATTAGCCTACTGGTGGGGCGTTTTATACCCACCCCCTGAATGTATTCTTTTATAATCGTACTCAATCAAATAGAGACAGGAAACATAATTCTTGAATAAAAGGTTGAGGATTTTCAATGCACAGCGGATGAGTTAACCGTTATCGGTGATTTAATGTTGTTTTGTTTATTGTTTTACCTATAATATCCGTTACTGGTGATTAATTGGGTAAAGATTTATGGCAAAGCAAGTTATTCCAACAGAAAGTCCGGGTGAGTCCTT
>JAQRMR010000070.1:23497-29812 GCA_028599115.1 Methyloprofundus sp. | reverse complement strand
GGGGGAAAACGGGAGGCAATATGGAAAAGATTGATATAAGCAGTTCTGATCATTTAACGCAGAAAGATATTGTTCAATTGTTGCTGCATAATGCTCAGCATATGGTAACGAGAGAAGAGGTAAAGCAGGATATATCTAAGGTAGAAGATAGAATCTCTGTTGTAGAAATGTCACTAAAACAGGAGATATTAAAGGTAGAAGCATCACTAAAGCAGGATATATCAAAGGTAGAGGGTAGAATCTCTGCTGTAGAAGCATCACTAAAGCAGGATATATCAAAGGTAGAGGGTAGAATCTCTGCTGTAGAAGTGTCACTAAAACAGGATATATCAAAAGTAGATGCTAAATTTGATAAAATTCAGTGGTTGATCATAGCGACAATCGTTTCAGTGTTTCTTAAAGATTACATTATCGCTTTAATCCAGTAATGTTTAATACTAGTCATTATAAGTTTTTATTTTAAGCTCCTCATCCTAGTCTTCCCCAGCAGGAGAAGGAATAACGAGCGAACTTGTTGGGATTGGTATAAACCCCGCTAAAGTGTAAAGTTAATCTGTATTAATACCCCTGTTTGTTGATTGGCGCGGGGCTTTATTTGAATGTGTGCATGATGTAAATCTACAATTTCTTTAACAATGGCTAGCCCCAAGCCACAGCCGATCCCCTGGTTTCCCTGAATGCGGTAAAAACGTTCAAAGATATGTGCTTGCTCTGCTAAAGGAATGCCAGGGCCGTTATCTTCTATCATTAAACAAGGCTGCTCTCCGGTAAGCAGTTTAACCATAATTGCGCTTGATTCGGGGCTATAAATAATGGCGTTATCAATTAAATTGGTCAGTAATTCTTTCAGCAAAACAGCATCTCCGCGTATCCATATTTCTTGCTCAGGTGCATCAAAACTTAAATCTTGATTTTTTTTCAGGGCGACTGGCACCCAGTTTATACAGACTTCACGTACTAGTTGATGTAAATCTAAGTGCTCTAAGGGATGGTTGTTTTCAATGGGGCTGGAGCGAGCAAGTGTTAATAATTGTGTGATTAAATGCGTTAAGCGATCAGTGCTGTTTTGCATTTGTTGTAGTGATGGTTTAATTGAATCAATGTCTTGAGCGCGTAGAGCAACTTCGGATTGTAATTTCAAACCCGCTAGTGGCGTGCGTAATTGGTGGGCGGCATTACTAATAAAGCGTTGCTGCGTGGCGCTGGCTTCAGACAGCCTAGCGAGCAATTGGTTGATGGTGTTGGTTAGTGCGCTCACTTCAGTAACAACATGAGATTCAGTGAGCGGACTTAAGTTATTGGGTGAGCGCTGAGCGAGCTGGTCGGTGAGGTGATGTAAGGGGGATAGTCCGCGGATGACACCTTTAAATAAATATAAGCTAATTAGCAGAGTAAATAAGAGTTGAGGTACTAAATCGGCCAATAAAATATCAGTTGTCATAGCATTACGCTGCTTTATTGTCTCTGCAACATGAATATAAACAGGTTCCGGTAGGTTTTTGTTCTTAACTCGGATTGAGACTATATGAATATCTTGTTTATTAAAATGCTTATTAGAAAAAATAGGTTGAGACCAATCTGCATCATATAGCTTGGGGGTAGGTAAGTCTTTGTTCCCTGCTATGACTCCTTGGTGTTTACTGGTGACTTTAAAGTAAGTTTTATCCGCTGTATTCCAAGTAAAGATTTCTAAGGCATTTTGTGATAATTCTGCATAAATTTTGCCATCATGTATTTTAATTTCTTGTTTTAGTGATTGAGCGGACTCGAGTAGCGCACTATCATGTGTTTTATCAACATAATGTATTGTTACCCAATAAGAGACAGTGGTTTCTATTAGCAAAAAGCAAATGACGGGAATTAATAAACGAATAATGATGATTCTCTGTAAGCTATTATCGGTCATGATTGAGCCTCTAATAAATAGCCTAAGCCGCGTACCGTTTTTATTTCCGCTTGATAAGGTTCAATACGCTTACGTAAACGGTGAATGGCAACTTCAATGGCATTATCTGCTAGTGCTTCGCCAGAAGCAGCTAAACGTTGTGAAATACGATCTTTACAAACGACCTTTCCGGTTTGCAGAATGAGTATTTCTAACAAAGCAAGCTCGCGAGCAGACAGGTTAATATGTTGCCCATTGGCTGTGATTTCGTGGTTTTGCGTGTTAAGTTCAAGCTGCCCAACGTGTATTTGATCACTAAATCCAGAGTAGCAGCGGCGGATTAGAGCATGAATCCTCGCTTCTAGCTCTCCTAAATCAAAGGGCTTGGTTAGGTAGTCGTCAGCCCCTTGGTTAATGCCTTCGATACGGTCATTAACATCATCACGCGCGGTTAATATTAGCACAGGCAAAGCTATTTTCTTATGGCGTATCGAGCGTAATATTTGCATGCCATCCATATCAGGTAAGCCTAAATCTAAGATAAGCAGATCAAAATCTTCAAGCTCTAAAAGCTGTAAAGCATACTGTCCAGAATCAGTAGTGATAAGGGTGTAGCCATTTTGCTGTAAGGCGAGACTGAGGCCATTACTTAGAACGGCATCATCCTCGACAAGTAAAATATTCATATTTTTAAAAATGTGAAAGGTTATTGAAAGGTTGTTTAGGTACGATAACTGCGTCAATATATTAAAATAGGATTTATTATGCAGTCATGTGAAATATTATTACAAAAAAATAAACAATGGGCTAAACAAAAGCTAGAGCAAGATCCTGATTTTTTTAACCGCTTAGCCACGACGCAATCACCTGAATTTTTATGGATTGGTTGCTCAGATAGCCGGGTTTCCCCCGAGATTCTTGTTGGTGCTGAGCCTGGTGAAATATTTATGCATCGAAATATTGCTAATCAAGTGATTCATACTGATTTTAATTGCTTGAGTGTCTTGCAGTATGCGGTGAGTGTTTTAAAGGTGAAACATATTATTGTTTGTGGGCATTATAACTGTGGTGGTATTAAAGCGGCATTAGATAAGCAGCGTTCTGATTTATTAATTACTAATAAATGGTTAATGCATATAAAAAATACTTACCGCTTGCACCAAGAAGAGATCGATAGTTTTGAAAAAGAAGAGGATAGGCATAATCGTTTGGTCGAGTTAAATGTGATCGAGCAAATTCGTTCCTTATCGCATACTTCGATTATTCAAACTTCATGGGCAAAGAATGACGGTCCTGTTTTGCATGGCTGGGTTTATGGTGTGAATGATGGTCAGTTGAGAAGCTTAACGACCCGTCAATCCACTGATGAAATTCATCCTATTTTTCAATACCGTCAAGTAAGTGCTGAGTAACTACGTTTTGTTAGTTAAACGAGAAGGTAAAAATTATGATTCATAAACACATTAATTATTATTTATCCCATATTAAGCAAGATATTCCTGCTGGTGTCGTGGTTTTTTTGGTTGCGCTACCTCTCTGTTTAGGGATTGCAATGGCCTCGGGCGCACCTATTTTTTCGGGCTTGATTGCTGGAATTGTGGGAGGCGTTTTTGTTTCTTGGGCGAGTGGTTCTCAGTTAAGTGTATCGGGCCCTGCGGCTGGATTAACAGTGATTGTCCTAGGTGCGATTGAGCAGTTAGGTAGTTATGCGGGGTTTTTGGTTTGTGTTGTATTAGGAGGAATCCTACAAATCATTTTAGGTTATTTGCGAGCAGGTATTATCGGTGCTTTTTTTCCTAATGTGGTTATTAAAGGTATGTTAACGGCAATTGGCTTGATTCTTATCATAAAACAGTTGCCACATGCAGTCGGGTACGATAAAGCCTGGGAAGGCGATGAAAGTTATATGAATGAAACGGCGGGTGATAGTTTTATGGATATATTTAATGCCATGAGTGCTATTTCTATCGGGGGAACTTTCATTGCTTTAGGTGCGCTGACGATCCTTATTTTATGGGACACAGCGTATTTTAAGCGTTTTCGTTTGGTGCGGTTAATTCCAGGAGCGCTGGTGGCTGTGAGTTGGGGGGTGCTTTATAATATTGTTACTTTGCAATGGTTTCCTGATTATTCAGTGAGTAAAGAGCATTTAGTTTCTTTGACGATAACCAAAAATATGTCGGAATTTGCTGACTTATTTATGTTGCCGGATTTTAGTTTTTTAATGAATCCACAGGTTTATGTGATTGCCTTTACCTTAGCGATTATTGCTAGCTTGGAGACTTTGTTAAGTGTCGAAGCGGTAGATAAGTT
Organism: Methyloprofundus sp.; assembly: GCA_028599115.1. Classification (GTDB taxonomy): domain Bacteria; phylum Pseudomonadota; class Gammaproteobacteria; order Methylococcales; family Methylomonadaceae; genus Methyloprofundus. The sequence continues at coordinate 25,614 of JAQRMR010000070.1, read as the reverse complement.
AGATCCATTAAAACGAACAGCCCCTACAAATAGAGAATTAAAAGCACAAGGGATGGGTAATATTATTAGTGGCCTATTAGGTGGGCTGCCTATTACTGCGGTTATTGTACGAAGCTCGGCAAATATTAATTCCGGTGGTTGTACGCGTATGTCGAGTTTTGTGCACGGCATTTTATTGCTGTTAAGTGTGCTATTTTTCACATCGATATTAAATTTAATCCCTTTAGCTTGTTTGGCAGCGATTTTATTGCAAATAGGCTATAAATTGGCCAAGCCACAATTATTTATTGAGTTATATAAATTAGGCTGGAGCCAATTTTTACCGTTTATTATTACGGTTGTCGCAATTTTAGTCACAGACTTATTGCAAGGTGTCATTATTGGGATTGCTGTCGGTTTATATTTTGTGATTAGAACGAATTATCATCGGTCTATTTCTTTGCATAAAGACGAGGATCATTACACCTTAACGATGCATAAAGATGTATCGTTTTTAAATAAAGCTTTATTGCGTAATATGCTGTTGGAGATAGATGAAAATAGCGTGTTAATTATTGATGCATCAAAAGCAAAATTTATTGATTTCGATATTCAGGAAGCGTTGAGGGATTTTTTGAAGGCAGCGCCAGATGATAATATTAAGGTGGAAATATATGGCTTATCCGAAGGGCAACTGCTTTAAGTGATGTTTTTTTACGGTTTTATGTAGGATGGGTAGAGCGTTTTTTGCGAAACCCATCATTTTACTGAGTTGTAGCCCGTATGGAGCTTGCGTAATACGGGATATTTAACATATAAGTGAGAGGGAGGCTTACTTTGAATTTGTCTTTTGGTATGGCTATGGCGCCGTTAGGTGTGGATTTAATTAGCTCTTAACTTTTCAATACTTAACGGTGACATAGCCTTAATACATGGGCCTGTGATTATTTCGTGCCTGCATACAAGGTTACAGGCATGCCAGCCTTTAGGGTGGGTGCTGTTATTGATATTTAGAGCAAAAAAAAGCCTACCTCACTAAAAAGTGAGGTAGGCTTTTTGTTTTTGGTTTTTAGATTAGTAAGTGGTGCACTCTTACTGATCTAACTTAATCACTAGAATGTTAGTTGAATTCTACCTGTGAAAGCATGAACGTTATCAGCTACTGCACCACCTTGGATTACTAAGTCTTCGCTAGGGTCAACATCAAAGGCTGTACGATAATTAGCCATTAAACGAATATTTTGGTTTAAATACCAGTTAGCAGCAAGAGTGAATGCTCTTTCAGATCCGCCGTTAATGTCACCTGAGTTTAGGTCACTTTCATCGTAACGCAATGCTAATTCTACAGCACCCCAGCCACTGCCTTCACCAAAACCAAATTCTTGGCTAGGTTTTAGACGCTTGAATTCACCGTCAGAGCCTTTATAAGAGCGAGATTCACCAGTTAATGTCCAAGCAGCTTGTACATACCAAGCATCAAAGTTAAGGCCGCTTTGACCATCGTTACGAGCTAGCCACATGTGCGCATACTCAGATTGTACAGAGAAAGGGCCGTACATATAGGCTAATTCTGCAATACCCATAGTGTTGCTATGAACATTTTTCGGTGATGCTTTCGTTAAATATAAGTTAGACATATGTGTCGTTTCATAGCCTAGTTTTACTTTGCCATCCTCCATACCACGGTAACCCACTGCAGCACCTAAGTGTAGGACTTGGCTTTTGGTGTTGATTGGCGTGTAAGTTCCTCGGCCTGAAATCCCCCAACCTTCATCGCCGGGATTTTTGTTTTTATCAGTGCTATCACCATAAACACCTAATTGCACAGACCAGTCTTTGCTTGCTGATTTTAGGTGTAAACCTAATGCTCGGTTAAAGGTTTTTTCAGTTAGTGAGTTCACTGCAGAACGCTCAATAAACATGATGTCATTAGAGCTTTCTTGTAGCTCCATACTCATATTTTGTTTTTGATGCCCAAGAGTGATTTGTAAATGCTCAAGGCCACGGTAGCTTACACTTAAATCTTTAATGGTGACTTCGTTATCAGCAAAGTCGAATTCTGACACATATTTCCAGTCATTCCATAAAACCCCTTTCATATGGATACGTGCACGACGAACTTCTGTGCCATCAGTATG
>JAQRMR010000070.1:0-23397 GCA_028599115.1 Methyloprofundus sp. | reverse complement strand
CAGCGCCAACATTGTATCCAGTTTGCAAATGAAATCGACCACCGATTTTTAATTTAAAAGCGTCGTCTGCAGAAGCAAAGCGTAAACCTTTTTTATCTAAGCTAATTTTAACGCCAGATTTTTCAGATGAATCACTTGTTTTCGCTTCAGATAGATTCTTATATTGAGTTTTATTAATGCTGCCATTAGATAACAAAGTATCTAATAATTCTTTATCAGCAGAAAAAGCGCTGGTTGCTGTTAGCATAGCGCTACCAAATAGAGCGGTTTGAATAGCTAGTTTTAAATTTGATTTCATGGGTTTAATCATTCTCTTTAATAGTAAATGTGTGTTGCAAAACAGCAACAAAATGTTGCGTTGATGGGAATAGTACGGGAAAAGTGTGACAGTAATGTGACAAATTTAGACAATTGTGCAAAAAATCACTTAAGCAGCTATTAATACAAGTTTTGTTATGCGCTTTTTATTAAGCATGTGATAATGGAAAAATTTTTTAATGTGACAATTCAGGGCTTGTTGAAACAATGGATGATAATAAGAAAAAAGCATTAGGCGCGGCTTTAATGCAAATTGAAAAGCAGTTTGGTAAAGGGGCTGTTATTCGCATGGGGGACGATACGCGTTCTCGTGATATACAAACGGTTTCAACAGGTTCGTTAACATTAGATATAGCTCTTGGTTGTGGTGGTTTGCCGCGTGGGCGAATTATTGAAATTTACGGTCCAGAGTCGTCAGGTAAAACGACGATGACTTTACAGACGATTGCAGAAATGCAGAAAGTGGGCGGAACGGCGGCTTTCATTGATGCTGAACATGCGCTGGATGTAGGGTATGCAGAGAAAATTGGTGTTAATGTTGATGATTTATTAGTTTCGCAGCCAGATACAGGTGAGCAGGCACTAGAAATTGTGGATATGTTGGTTCGCTCTAATGCGGTTGATGTAGTGGTGGTGGATTCTGTGGCTGCTTTAACTCCAAAAGCTGAGATTGAAGGCGATATGGGGGATTCTCATATGGGCTTACAGGCGCGTTTAATGTCTCAAGCATTGCGTAAATTAACGGCTAATATTAAACGCTCAAACACGATGGTTATTTTTATTAACCAAATTCGTATGAAAATTGGTGTGATGTTTGGCAGTCCTGAAACGACGACAGGTGGTAATGCACTTAAATTTTATTCATCAGTTCGTTTAGATATTCGCCGTATAGGCGCGATTAAAAAAGGCGATGAAATTATCGGTAACGAAACGCGTGTAAAAGTCGTTAAAAATAAAGTTGCTCCTCCGTTTAAACAGGCTGAATTTGAGATTTTATATGGCGAAGGCGTATCATTCTTAGGTGAGCTAGTTGATCTAGGTGTGAAATATGGTTTTGTTAATAAAGCGGGCTCTTGGTATAGCTACGGTAAAGACAAGATAGGCCAAGGTAAAGAGAATGTACGCATTTTCTTAAGAGAAAATCCGCAAATTGCTGAAGAATTAGAAGCGAGCATTAGAAATGAAGTCTTTGGTGGTGCGCAAAGTGAAAGTATTGAAGAAGTGCCTGAAAAATAGAGTGATCAAAGACATCAATGGATGATTCTGACGAATTAGGGCAAGCTAAAGAAATAAAAGAAGCGTGTTTGCAGTACTTAATTCGTCGAGAACACAGCCAGCAAGAGTTACTAAAAAAAGTTTCAGAAAAAGGTTATGCAAAGCCTGATGTACTAACGGTTATTGAACAATTAGCTGAGCAAGGCTGGCAAAGTGACGCACGCTTTGCTGAGAGCTATGCGCGTAGTCGAATACATAAAGGAATTGGGCCGCTGCGTATTAAAGCGGAGTTACAGCAGCGAGGTGTGTCAGATCAGCCCTTTAATATGGCGGTAGAAGATATTATGGGGAGTTGGTATGAGTTATTGCAGCAGGTTTATCATAAGAAATATGCAGATATTCCTTATGCAGACTCCAGAGAGCAATTAAAACGCTGCCGTTTTTTGCAGCAACGCGGTTTTACTAATGACATGATACGGCGTGTGATGGCTGAGTAAGAACTTACACGGAATTTTTCGTAGGATGGGCAAAGGGGCTTCACCCCGTGCTCATCATTCTACTCAAAAAATTAACAATTAAAAGAGAAGTGTGCTGATAAAAGCACATGATTTAGCAACATATATTATATAGTTCAGACATTATGAAAAACCTAACCAGCGCCGAATTACGGACTGCTTTTTTAAAGTTCTTTGAAGCTCAAGGGCATTCAATTCAGCCTTCTAGCTCATTAGTACCTGGAAATGACCCAACCCTATTGTTTACCAATGCAGGGATGGTGCAATTTAAAGATACTTTTTTAGGACGCGAAGATCGTAAATACCTGCGCGCAACCACTAGCCAGCGCTGTGTGCGCGCCGGTGGTAAGCATAATGATTTAGAAAATGTAGGCTATACCGCAAGGCATCATACATTTTTTGAAATGTTAGGTAACTTTAGTTTTGGTGATTATTTTAAAACCGAAGCCATTCACTTTGCTTGGGACTTTTTAACCAAAGAACTCGGTATTCCGGCTGAAAAATTATGGGTGACGGTCTTTAATGAAGATTCTGAAACAGAAAAAATTTGGTTAGATGAGGTAAAAATCGACTCAACGCGTTTTTCACGCATTGGCGCAAAAGATAATTTCTGGTCGATGGGTGATATTGGCCCCTGTGGTCCATGTACTGAAATTTTTTATGATCATGGTGAGGGTATTGCAGGTGGCCCTCCTGGAACGCCAGAAGAAGATGGTGACAGATATATTGAAATCTGGAATCTTGTTTTTATGCAATATGAGCGTGATATTGAAGGTAATTTAACGCCATTACCTAAACCATCGGTTGATACGGGTATGGGCTTAGAGCGTATTGCCGCTGTTTTACAGGGTGTGCATAATAATTACGAAATTGATTTATTTCAGGGCTTGCTTAAAAAAGCGGCCAGCTTAGTCGGTACAGAAGATTTAACGATTAGTTCTTTGCGTGTTATTGCGGATCATATTCGTTCCTGTGCCTTTTTAATTGTCGATGATGTATTGCCGTCTAATGAAGGCCGAGGCTATGTGCTACGCCGTATTATTCGTCGAGCGGTTCGTCATGGCTATCGTCTGGGTATTCGTGAGGTCTTTTTCTACCAATTAGTTGCCCCACTCGTTGCTGAAATGGGTGCGGCTTATCCTGAGTTAGCGAAAGCGCAGGAACAAGTTGAACGTGTATTGAAGGTTGAAGAAGAGCGCTTTGCCGAAACTTTAGAGCAAGGGATGAAGATTTTAGAAGCACATATTGACGGTATGGAAGGTTCGGTAATTTCGGGCGAAGTAGTTTTCCAGCTTTATGATACCTACGGTTTTCCGGTCGATTTAACCGCCGATTGTGCGCGTGAAAGAGAATTAACGGTTGACCATGCTGGCTTTGATATTGCCATGGCGGCGCAGCGTGAAAGAGCGCGGGCAGCTAAGAATTTTGGTGATGGCTACAACCAAACCATTAAGCTAGATGCAAAAACTGAATTTACTGGCTACCAGCAGCTTAACCAGCAAACAAAAGCCATTGCATTATTCCAAAATGGACAAGCAGTTGATTTTATCGCCGAAGGCGAAGAGGGTGTTGTTGTCTTAGATAGCACGCCTTTTTACGGTGAATCTGGTGGACAAGCAGGGGATATTGGCCGAATTGAAATGGATGGCGCCGTTTTCGAGGTTAACGACACTTTAAAACAAGGCGGCACTTTATTTTTGCATTTAGGAAAAGTGATTTCAGGCAGTATTAAATCAGGCCTAGCATGTCATGCAATGGTCGAGCCTAGCGCCCGCTTAGCGACTACTCTAAACCACTCAGCAACGCATTTATTGCATGCAGCCTTGCGCCAAGTTTTAGGTGATCATGTGACGCAAAAAGGATCATTAGTAAATGCAGAGCGTTTACGATTTGATTTTGCGCATTTTGAGCCAGTTTCAGCCGAAGAAATAAAAATTATCGAGCGTATTGTGAATCAACAAATTCGTCACAATACCGAAGTCACCGCGGATATTATGTCTAAAGATGAAGCAATGAATGCAGGTGCAATGGCTTTGTTTGGGGAAAAATATGGTGATGAAGTACGTGTTTTAAAAATGGGTGATTTTTCGACTGAGTTATGTGGTGGTGTTCATGCAAAGCGCGTGGGCGATATCGGCTTATTTAAAATTATCAGCGAAACAGGTGTTGCTTCAGGTGTGCGTCGGATAGAAGCGCTAACGGGTGAGGCAGCAATTCATTGGTTAGAAGAGCGCGAAGCAACAATGCATAGTATTTCTGATGCGGTTAAAGCGACACCAGAAATGGCAGCGGATAAAGTGCAGCAGTTATTAGAGAAAAATAAAGGCTTAGAAAAAGAACTAGCTCGTTTACAAGCAAAACTAGCCAGCTCTGCAAGTGGTGATCTCGCCACTCAAGCAGTCGATATTGATGGTATTAAAGTGTTAGCAGTAGAGCTAAAAGATGTCGAACCTAAAGCATTAGGCGACATGTTGGATAAACTAAAAGACAAATTAAGCAGTGCTGCCATTGTTTTATCGGTGGTTAATAAGGGTAAAGTAACCTTGATTGCCGGTGTGACTAAAGCAGAAACAAAGCGTTTAAAAGCGGGTGATTTAGTTAATGTTGTAGCGACACAAGTCGGTGGCAAAGGGGGGGGGCGTCCTGATATGGCAAGAGCAGGTGGAACCGAGCCAGAAAAATTAGCCGCAGCATTGAAATTAGTACCTGATTGGGTGCGTGAACAATTAGGGGCTGAATAAATGGGATTATTTGTTTATAAATTTGGTGGCACATCTGTTGGAACAGTTGAACGTATTCAAGCGGTTGCTGAAAAAGTAAAAGCAGCACATGAGAGTGGCGATCAAATCGTGGTAGTTGTCTCTGCGATGAGTGGTGAAACAAACCGCTTAACAGACTTAGCAAAAGAAATGCAAAAAACGCCGGTAGCGCGTGAAATGGATGTTTTGCTCTCAACCGGCGAGCAAGTCACGATGTCATTATTATGCATGGCGCTGACCAATCTTGGCTGTAGTGCGCAATCCTATACAGGTGGACAAGTACGTATTGTTACGGATAGTTCGCATACCAAAGCGCGAATCAAACGGATTGATGATAAAAAAATTCATGCAGACTTAAGTGCGGGCAAAGTTGTCGTTGTTGCTGGCTTTCAAGGGATGGATGAAGAAGGTAGTATCACTACTTTAGGTAGAGGTGGCTCAGATACAACCGCCGTCGCATTAGCAGCGGCATTAAAGGCAGATGAATGCCATATTTATACGGATGTCGATGGTGTTTATACAACAGACCCAAGAGTAGAGCCTAATGCGCGTCGCTTAGAAAGTATTACCTTTGAAGAAATGCTAGAAATGGCAAGTCTCGGGTCTAAAATTTTACAAATTCGCTCGGTTGAATTTGCCGGTAAATACAATGTCGCATTACGCGTACTCTCATCATTTTCAGAAGGGCGTGGTACGCTCATTACTTACGAGGAATCAGCAGTGGAACAAGCGTTAATTTCAGGAATTGCTTTTAATAGAGATGAAGCTAAATTGACGATTACAGGCGTCCCCGATATTCCCGGTGCTGCGTTTAAAATCTTAGGGCCGATTGCTGATGCGAACATTGAAATCGATATGATTATTCAAAATGTTGCAGATGATGCGACAACGGATTTTACGTTTACAGTACATAGAAATGATTTAGAATCAGCAAAAGCTATTTTAACGGCGACCAGTGAAAGCTTGGGTGCAAAGTCGGTTACAACCGACGAGAAAACAGTTAAAGTGTCTATTGTTGGTGTAGGGATGCGCTCTCATGCGGGGATTGCGAGCAAAATGTTTGAAGTTTTTGCTGATGAGAATATAAACATTCAAATGATTTCTACTTCAGAGATAAAAATCTCAGTTGTCATTGATGAAAAATATTTAGAGTTAGCTGTCAGGGCCTTACATGCGGCATTTGAATTGGATAAAGACCCCGCAACATAAATGCTCCTATGTTGTGCTTATGGACACTTGGATCAAAGGCGTAAAGCTTCAATGAGCAGCAATATAGCTTCTTATCTTTACTGCTTAATTGTGCTAGCAGGGTTAAATTATTAAAAGTAATATAAAAAAAATAAGACTAAGTGTATATTTTTTCAAAATGACTGATATAATAACCAAATCAGTTAGCTTATTAAGCTTTTGAGACAAAAGGGAGAGAAGGATGCTTATATTAACGCGTCGCGTAGGCGAAACCTTAATGATTGGTGATGAAGTAACTGTTACCGTTTTAGGGGTTAAAGGGAACCAAGTAAGAATTGGTATCAATGCACCTAAAGATGTATCGGTACACAGGGAAGAAATTTACGAACGAATCAAAAACGAGCAACCTGGAGCGACAGTTCCAGAAACTGAAGACACAAGCGGAGAAGAAATTGGCTCCGCAGGTCTTATGGGATCAGAAGACTAACACGATTTATAGGAGAGGTGGCCGAGTGGCCGAAGGCGCTCCCCTGCTAAGGGAGTATGGGCTTTATCTCCCATCGAGGGTTCGAATCCCTCCCTCTTCGCCATATTAGTAAAAGGTTGATAAAAATTTATAATTTTATTGACAAGGAAATAAATAACAAGGATAATAGAAAAGCTAAACAAAGCGCCCGTAGCTCAGCTGGATAGAGTACTCGGCTACGAACCGAGCGGTCAGGAGTTCGAATCTCTTCGGGCGCGCCATTTGTTTACAACGATTTAATCCCCTGTAGCTCAGTTGGTAGAGCGGGTGACTGTTAATCACTAGGTCGGCGGTTCGAGCCCGTCCGGGGGAGCCATATAAATAAAGGTCTGCAGAGTTTCTGCAGACCTTTTTTTTTGCCTAAATTTTTTTATGTGACGTTTTAAAAAAGTAAATAATTTTAGGTCTATTCAGAAATGAATGGGTATCTATCAAGGTGGGGCAAGGTTAAAAATTTACAAGAAACATTGAGGAGTATCCGCACTTAAAATTAGCTGTTAAAAAAATTGGAAGCTGAGTTTGAGAAATGCTTTTAACAGAAAATATAAAATTCCATGTACGTATATTGTCCGTACATGGTAATATCGCCATATGAATATAAACGTTAAGTAGAGGATATACAATGAGTTCAATTTCTACACATGACCAGCGATTAGATATGCGTATTGATTTAGAAACTAAGCAAATGGCTGAAAGAGCTTCAGCGGCATTAGGGTGCTCTTCTTTAACAGAGTATATCACGCGCTTGATTCGTGACAATTCACCAAGCATCATTCAGCAACAAACTGAAATTACACTCTCTAATCAGCAGTTTGATCAATTTATATCGCTGTGTGAAGATGAAGCAATAAAACCTAGCGCATCATTATTGCAGGCAGCACGTCAATTAGATAAAGAAGGTTATTAATGAGCTTTGCTGCACAGTTCGAGTTACTTGATCCTAAGCTCCATGCGAATAAAGTGTTCGACTGTGGTAATGACGAGATGAATCAGTTTTTGAAGCGGTATGCGGATAAAAATAGAAAACTCGGCTTAAGTTCTACTTGGGTGCTCCCTGAGCAGTATGGAGATGGTAGTGAGCAAAAAATGAAGCTAGGGTCTTATTACACGTTGGCCTCATCAACTGTGACACGAGAAGAGGTTCCGCAGGATAAGAAATTACCTGCTTACCCTGTGCCCGTTGTGCTATTAGTAAGAATTGCAGTAGATAAGCATTACCAAAAGCAAGGGCTCGGTAAAAAGACTTTAATTACAGCATTACGTAAAGCGGCTGAATTAACAGAAAAAGGGTTGCCAGCTTTGGGCGTGGTACTCGATGTACTAGATAGTGATGCGCTATCATTTTATCAAATATTCGATGATTTCCAGCCTTTTGATAATAACCCTATGCGCTTGTTTATCTCAATGAAGGTAATTAATCAGCTAGGTTAGTAAGTATTGAAGGCTAGCTTAAATGGTATAAATTTGAACAGTATAAAGGTACAACGTGGCGAAACCTAACATGTAGAGAAATCTACAGACCTTTTTTTTGCCTAAATTTTTTTATGTGACGTTTTAAAAAGGTAAATAATTTTCATCTTTTTTATGGGTTACTATTAACGCTCGAAGGTTTTCAGTCTATTATGTTTATATCGCCTGATTTTTATAGAAACAGTTTTTTTAAACAGATGATTGATTAAGGTGTTGCTCACGGAAGGGTGTGGCAATTTTAGTTAGTCATCATTATTTGGAAACCTAAATTCGTATTAGAAGACAGTGAAGAGCAACTTATGGATATGATTTTAGCGGGACTAAAATTATTAGAAATAGATGGCATAGGCGGGGCAGGCTCGCGCGGTTATGGAAAAATAATCTGGTAAAAATTATGCTTAAATGACGAAGATTTACAAGAAAAATATCTTGCCATTGATCCATTTAAATAAGGTATAACTAAAATGAATACACAGATACAGGCGAAGATACCTGAGCAACTTTTGGCTCAAGCTCAAAGAATGGTTCAGCAAGGCTGGGCGGTAAATATGGATGCCTTTATTAAGGAATCCATGCAGCGCTATATCGAATCACATCAATCAACGACAACCGAGAATTTTATTCGTGATGATATTGATTGGGGATTACATGGAGAAGACTGAAGCCGTTGTTGTCGCAGATGCAGGTCCAATTATTCATTTAGATGAATTCGGTGTCTTGGCATTTTGGCAGACTTTGAAACGATTTTTATACCAGATACCGTATGGAATGAAGTGATCAAACACCGGCCCGAAGCGCTACCAAGCAATAAAGTTAATTTTATTCATCAGTCGATTATTCAATCATCTGAACAAGTAACAGCACTTACGCCCCTATACACTTTGCACAAAGGGGAGCAGGATGCATTACATTTATGCATGGAATTTGAGAGAAGTTTATTATTGACCGATGATACAGCGGCTCGATTAGCGGCAAAAAATATTGGCGTTTTAGCGCATGGAACGCTCGGACTACTAGTTCGAGCCATCCGTAAAAAAAGTTTAAGTAAAACAGAAGTACTCCAATTATTACGTTCCATTCCTGCAAAAACGACATTACATATTAGAGCGACGCTATTAGCAGAAGTGATAAGCGATGTAGATAGGCAAGCTAAATAATCAGCGAAAACTATTCTGACACAAGGGGGTATGAGGTGTGGTGGTGATTGATGGATTATTTAATTACCAAATATAAAAAGCTTTGCCCTCGCTGTAAGTGGATGAGTAGTTGATTGCGGGATAGTTTGGCGGCTTGATTTAAATCGTTCAATGTTCTTACTTTCTTTTTGTTAACCGCTAAAATAATATCACCTTCGTTTAGGCCAAGCTGTGAGGCAGGGCTATTAGCTGCTATCTGGGTGATAAGCAACCCTTCAGTTGTACCTTGGAAAGGGTGTTTCGCAGAAAGTGCTTTTAGTGTTGTTCCTTTTAATAAAGGCATATCACTGGATGCGGCTATTTTTTTTGGTTCTATATTACCGACATGTGTTGTTACCGACAGTGTTTTTTTATTGCGAATATACTGGATGGTTATTTTTTTACCAACACGCTCCAAGCCAATAGTGGTACGCAAAGTACTGGAGTTAAAAATTCTTTTATTGTTAATCGCGGTAATCACATCACCCGCTTTAATGCCTGCTTTGTCGGCTGCACTATTAGGCGTTACTCTAGCAACTAAAGCACCTTGTATACCTTTTAAATCCATTGCTTCAGCAATATCAGGTGTTAAATCTTGAATTTGTACACCTAATAAACCACGTTTGATTTGGCCATGTTTAATTAATTGCTCCATCACTTGTTTAGCCATATTAATAGGGATAGCAAAACCAATACCTACATTTCCACCCGATGGACCAACGATAGCGGAGTTAATGCCGATTAATTGACCTCGTAAGTCAATTAAAGCGCCGCCTGAATTGCCAGGGTTAATGGATGCATCTGTTTGTATAAAGTTTTCGTAACTTTCGATGCCAAGGCCGGTACGCCCCAGAGCGCTAATCATGCCAGAGGTTGCTGTTTGGCTAAGCCCAAAAGGATTACCGATAGCCACTGCAAAGTCACCAACTTCTATTTTTGCTGAGTCCCCTAAAGGTATTTCAGTCAGTTGCTTTGATTCTACTTGTAAAACAGCAATGTCCGTTTCTGGATCTGTGCCAATGAGTTTTGCTTTTAGTTTCTGTTTATTTTTAAGTGTGACTAAAATAGTATCTGCATTGGCAATAACATGATCATTGGTGATGATGTAGCCCTTTTTAGCGTCAATAATAACGCCAGACCCTAAACCTTGTGTTTGACGACGGCGTTGCTGTGGGGGTGTAAAGTTACGAAAAAATGGGTCGTTCATTAATGGGGGCTGTGTTGCAGAAGCTGTGCCTTGCGTTGAAATATTAACCACACTGGGAAGCACTTTTTTTAGCATTGGAGCTAAGGTAGGGATAGCTTGCTTAGTAGCAATATTGAAGTTATTAGCTGCGATAGTGCTAGGGGATAGAGCTGATAAGCTGACAGTTGTGCTGATAAGTAGAAAAAGTAATGAGTTTTTCATTATAAAAGTTCCTCAAAATGTTAAGACGTTAAGCTTGTTAATGATTCTATATAATACTACCTGTCTGATAACTCTTTATGACTAAGTAAGCTTATTCTATATGGAAATCAAGGTATTTATTCATTGCTGCATTCTAGGGAACTTTTTATGAGTTTAATGTAGAATGTAAATTGATTTTTTAAAGGCTTAGATGGCTCTGTATCGTGATCTCAGGCTGTTAGTTTTTCTTATAACAAATGACGAGGAATTTTTCATAATGAAGTTAATACAAGGTTTTTTAGCGGGTGCAGCACTTTTATTATCGGTGTCTGCAAGTGCAGATGTTAAATTAGAAGATAACTCTTTAATTAAAGGTAAATGGACTTTGTATGCCGAGGCGATTGACCGCCATAAAGAGCAAGTTGGCTTATCAGGTATATGGGATTTTAGAGATAATGGTGTTTTAAATACTGTGACGAGTGATCGTTATGGGCGTACAAAAAACCTTGAGATTGACCTCAATTACAAAGTTGAAAATGGTGTGATTAAAAAACAAAAAACACCGGGACGCTCTAAAATGGAAGCGTGTAAAGCAGTTGAGTTAGATGATGAGAAGATGATTTTGAAATGTACTTTTGTGCACTTGTTCTTTAAGCGTTAAGTCGTTACTAGCAAGAACAATAGGGTGGCGGCTTAAGCTGCCCTTATTTGTCTTGCCAAGTATTTTCACTTAAAAAGCAGTCCAAGCTTTTCCCTTCCGCCCAGTTTTCCAATTCTAACATCGGTTTTTTGTAGAATTCATCGACATGGCCTAAGCACAAAACAGCAATAGCTAGGCTGCCTTCAGGCATATTCAGTAGTGAGCCTAATTTTTTAGGGTTAAATAATGAAACCCAGCCCATACCTAGCCCTTCCGCACGAGCAGCCAACCAAATATTTTGAATCGCGCAGGCGGTCGATGCAATATCCATTTCAGGTAATGTTCTGCGGCCAAAAATATGCTGTTCTCGGTGATTAGGTAAGGCGACCACCAATAGTTCTGCGCATTCTAAAACACCTTCTACTTTTAGCTTCATAAAATCATCTTTACGTTCGCCTAAAGCAGTGGCGGTAAGCTGCCGTTCTTCATCGACTAGCTGATGGATTTGTTGGCGTAAAGTTAAGTCAGTGATTCTAATAAATCGCCAAGGCTGCATTAAACCAACACTGCCTGCTTGGTGTGCGGCGTTTAATAGCTTGGTTAACGTGTCTGCGGGAATGGGTTTATCAATAAAATGGCGCATATCACGGCGCTCTGCAATGGCGCGATATACGCCTGCGATTTCAGCATCGCTGAATTTATGTTTACTCATAAAATAATACCCAACTGACTAATAAACAGGCTTCAGTTAACTCTACACTTGCACCATAAACATCACCTGTTACGCCTTGAATGCGTTGCATGGATAAATAACGAATCAGTGCAATAAGCAGTAAACTTGGGGCAATAACAGTAATACCTGCAAACCAAATACAAATAAGAATGAGGCTGATAGAGCTAAGCAAAGCGGCTTGCTTTGGTAAATGATCAAATAAAGTAGCAGCTAACCCTTTTGTACTAACATAAGGGCTGCTTAACATTAGTAATAAAATACTAACACGTCCTAAAACAGGCGCAAGCAATAAAGGAATGAGTTGATTAGTTTGGCCTAAAATACTTTGTAAGCTAGTCCACTTTAACAGGAGTAGCAACACTAAAAAAATGATAGCAATAGGCCCAGCGGTTGGCTCCTTCATGATTTTAAGCGTGCGCGCTTTATCATTTAAGCCGCCAGCCCAAGCATCGCTGCAATCAGCTAAGCCATCTAAATGTAAACCGCCGGTTATTAGCACCCAGAAAGTGAGCATTAATGCCGCATTTAAGGCTGGCTGTTGTTCGGGTAATAATTGGGCGAGTGTTGCTAGAGTGAGGCCGATTAAAAGGCCAATAGCAGGGTAAAAAAGGGGAGATTGCCCTAAGCGCTGACTTGAATAATCAAAGGAAAAATTAACGGGGAGGCGCGTTAAAAATTGTAGGGCAATAAGGAAAGAGTGTTGCATGGTTTATTTTAAAGGGCGGCCTTCAGAATCTTCATACATTTTGCCCATAAAAATTAATACACCTTCAATAAATGGCCATAAATAGCCGCCACCAAAACTCATGGCGGTTACCACGGTTTGAATCATAGCCATTTTGTAAAAACCTAAGTACCAGCGATGACCACCAACAATAGCTGTTAGCGGGAAGATTGCTAAAGCAATGGCAATTCTGCGTGATTTTACGGCTTCTTTAGGTGTAGGTGCATAATTTCCTATTAAAGTGACCATCGTAGCCGTATCGCCTTCAGCCTCAAATAAAACGCTAGACTCTATACGAGGGGCAACAGATTCACTCCAGTCATCAAGGTGGAACCCATAGAACTGTTCATCAAGTTCAATAACACCGGTTTGTGTCTTCTCGTCGTAACTTTTAATTTTGCCGATCATAATGTCTATTCCATAAAAAATATTAGCGTGATTTTACTCTATCTATTTAGCTTGTGGATGTTTTTCGTTGGCGATTGATTTATACTTCAGTTTTGCTAATAAAATAATAGAGAGATAATAATGATAACAAAATCTATAAAATGGGTAGCCCTGGTTTCTGTTTTAGCATTTTCAAGCTCAGCAATGGCTTATGGCTCAAAATATACGAGTGATGGCTGCAAAAAACCACGCTTTAAAAGCTTTGAGCCTGCTGCTTACACTCAAGACACAAAGCTAGAAGCTGAAGCTGAATCTGAGATTTCCTTTACAGTATCCGGTGATGCAGAGCCAGGTAGTATACATGTCGTTGCTAAAAAGATTCCTTTGAAGTTTGAAATAGAGCATAAAGATACTTTCTATGAAGTAACAGCAAAATTACCTGCAGAATTATCAGGAAAATATGCACGAATTAGTGTGGATGCAACCGCTATGATGGGCTGTTTAGGTAAAGATGGTTGGCTGATTAAAATTAAAAAAGCGGCAGCGGCAGAAGAGTAAGCCCTTAGTTTTTATATAAGTAGTCGTTCAGAATTATCTTAACATTTTGTTTAATGTAGGATGGGTAGAGCGTCTTTTTGGTACTTCATTCTACCCATCCTACAAAAATTTAGAATAATTTTGCATAGCTACTTAGTAGGTGCGTCTCTGCCTTCCGTGAATTAATAAAGCAACTTATTTTCCTCGGCTTGCCAGGCGTTAAAAGGGGCGTGTGCGCTATCTAAAGAAACTTGCTGCATGGCAATCTTTCTGTCTTTGGGGGCTTTGGGGACTTCATCGTAAATAAAGCTATCATCAAACCCTGCAATGGCTGCATCGGCTCGATTGCAAGCGAAATAGACCGCTTTTAAGCGTGCCCAATAAATGGCACCTAAGCACATAGGGCAGGGCTCACAACTGCTATAAAGGGTGCAATCATTTAATTGGAAGTCTTGTAATGCTTGGCAGGCTTTGCGAATAACTAAGACTTCGGCGTGTGCGGTGGGGTCTAAATTTAGAGTGACGGCATTACAGCTGCTGGCTATGATTTTGTTATCTTTGCAAATAATAGCTGCAAAAGGCCCGCCACCTATTTTTGTGTTTTCTACAGCAAGTGTGATGGCTTGCTGTAAGAAATCTTCGTGGGTCATGCTACTTCTCCGCTGAGCTTATTCATCAGAAATATGAGATATTTTTGTACGAATTCCTTTAATGATGATAATCAGCTTGTGGATAGTGGCTTGCTGTTTATCTTGGATTTCGGTAAAGCCTTGTATTTTTTCTTCGGCATCAGTGAGCTGTTGAACTAAGTTATCAACTTGTTCTTGTAATTTTTCATTATCAGCACTAACGCGTTGTAGTTCACCTTGTATATTGCTTTTTAAGTTGTCCGCTTGCTCTACGAATTGATCGAGTTGACCTTCGATTTCACTTTCTAGCTCAGAGACTTCATTTTCGAGTGCAAGCATAGGTTCAGGATCGCTTGGTTGCTCCTGAGTTGTGATTTCAGCAGGTTCAGAAGTTTCGCTCTCAATACTCTCAAGTTCATCTTGTTCATCTTCGACGCTGGGCTCTGTTGCTTCATCAAGTGCTGTCTCTTCGGTATTCGTTGTTTCTAATTCAGTCGTTTCGATGATTTCTTCAGGTTCTATAAGGCTTTCATCTGTTGCTTCAGGCTCAGCGATTAACTCTTCTTCGGTGGGAGGTTCGGCGCTTGTTAAATCAATTTCTATTTCATTCGGAGAAAACTCAGGAATTTCGGCCTCTTCTTTAGCCTCAGTATTAGACTCTTCAACTGCTTCGGAACTAGGCTCGCTATCTGTATTTACTTCGAGTTGTTCGGCTGATTCTTCTTGAGCTTCTTCAACAAGCTCTGAACTTGGCTCTTCCGAGGTAGGTTCATTAGCATCGCTTGTTTCCTCTGGTATTTCGAGGTCAGCAAGTTCATTCTGGGCTACGGCTTCAGTAAGAACAGGGGGTTCTTCCATAATGGGCGTTTCTGCTTCTATAACGCCTGCTGCTGCCAGCATTTGAGCATCAGCTAAAGCATCAAGATCAACAGGCTCCTCAGTCGCCGCTGATTCCTCTGTATTGCTGTCCTTTTCCTCTGCAGGGTCAATACCTAGGTTTGCATTAATCATCTCTTCAATGCTGGCTGTGTTGATATTTTCTTCATCAGTGCTCATGGGAAGTTCCTTGTGCTATTTAGGGGGTAACTTAATTACAGTGACGCTTTATTTGCTAAATTTATTTTTGCGCTAAACTTAATGTGAAATCAACTTCAATTTCTAACTGCTCTGCAGCTTCAATTTTAGATTGTATCTCAATACTTGTTTTCCATGCGAAGGGAGTCATTTGCAGTAAAGCCATACGCTGTTCTTGATCAGGGCAAATTTTATAGCTTAATTGCTGGGTTTCAATGATTTTAAAACCTTCAGGCAAGCCAATATCGGTGCTGTGATCCCTGACAGTATCGTAAATGAATTCTCTTAGCTGCCATAAATGGCGAGGTCCTGGTGTGACGGTTAATAATAAGCCGTGCTCTTTTAGCAAGCGTGTGATTTCTTGGTCATTAGACGGGGCATAAACGCGGAATATTAAATCAAAGTATGCATTGCTATATGGCATGTCGTTGCTGCTAGCGACAATATAATGTGCTTCTTTTTGCTTTTTCGCTGCAGCAATAATCGCATTTTTTGCAATATCAAGACCGTGTAAATCTAATTGTGATGATGGTTTACTTAATGCCGCAATTTGTCGGCTGTAATAGCCTTCACCGCAACCCATATCCAAAATAGACATGATTGAATTGGTCGTGTAGTGCTGATCAATCAATGTACTCAGTGCTTGTGCTAAGGGTTGATAAAACCCTGCTTCAAGAAAACCACGCCGAGCAAGCATCATTGTTTTGCTATCGCCAGGTTCTTTGGATTTTTTATGCTGCGCGGGTAATAAATTTAAGTAGCCTTCTTTAGCTATATCAAAGTGATGGTTTTGAGCGCAGGCATAAGATTTATTGTTTTCTGTAATGCTTAAAGCGCTTTGGCAAATAGGGCAGAGGTAAGCAGGGGGTGTTTGAGTCATGAGTTTTATTGGTAAATGGCGCTGTGAGAGATACGTTGATCTATTTTTTGTAGTACGAATTGGTATTTGGGGCTATAAATAGATTGGTAATCTTTTTTAAAGTCAGCAGCGCTTAGGTTTTCGGGTAAATCTTTAATCGTTGGAATAAATTCACTGTAGTGTAGTGATCGTCCCATTTTTTTCTGTAATAAACGAGCTGTTTTGGCTGATGCGGTAGCAAAGCTACCAAAACGGATCCCTGCTTTATCGGCGGCTAAATCTACAAAACTAAAACCACTGCGTTTTTTTGCATCATTGATTTCTTTTTCTGTACTGAGCATTTGCGCTAAATTTGGGTTACTGGAAATAGATAAAGCCGCAGCCCCTATAAAATGTTGAGCAATATCCTGGCGTTTGTAAGCGTAAGCGGGCAAATAGTCGTTTTTTAAATGCCTTGAGTGATTAATATATTGGTCAGCAACTAAGATGGCAAAACGATTCTCATCAACAGGGTTGCCATTTTTAGAGCGCTTTTCAGCCAGTAAAAATAAAGGTTGAAGAATGTCATTAATAGATAACAGCCAGTCGGAATTATGTTGCAACAAACTGAGCTGTAGTTGTTTTTGGTAAGCACTTAAAGCATCGATATTTATATTAGAAGATAATAAATTGTGCAGTGTCCCCAGTGAGCTTTTAGGCAGCTGGTAGGCAATATGTAGTTGTTTGTTATGCAAACTAATAGAGTTAATATTTTGCATAATAAGGTCAAAATATGGCTGAAAAGGGCTCAGTTTAAGTGCGATTTTTAGCCCGTATTCGGCAAAATAATTAGGAAGATTTAATTTCCCTAATGAGAGTTTAGTTATTTTGATCGGTTTTTCACTGGGAAAAAGAATGCGAAACTTAATATTAAAGCTGCGCTGAAAAAAAGAAATAGGGGTAAAGTGAAAACGCACGAGTACATGAATGCTTTGTTCATTTAATAACAGGTAGGATTGGCTTTTAGTGACGCTATTTAATAAATAACTACTAGCAATATTGAGATCACGCTCTGTAAAGCTTGTTTTTATTTGGCTACCTTGCGCTTGTTGATTAGCAGACAAGATGTTTTTGGCGCGCTGAATATCGGCATTACTTATGCTCCATGTAACAAGAGGTTGGTCAAGCGGGCTGCTGATTAACCAAAAGCCACTCACTATTATTATGCAAAATAACAGTAGTAAGTAGCTAATAGGGTGGCGCATCGGGCTAGTTAATATCTAAGCTAAAGTCAGATTTTTCTAAGTAGGCTTGTTCTTGTTGTAGATCTGCGTGGGTTAATGGCGCGTTTGCTAACCAATTATTAGGGAAATTTAGTTGTAGGCATTTTTTAGTTAAGCTGATTTCAAATTCAGGTAAGGCGCTGTAATTACGGTTTCTTTGTAGTAAAACGGCCAAGCGAAAAATAATCGCCATGTAGAAAGCTAAGTTATCCCAAGGTTCAGGTAGCTCAGCTATTTTTTTTAAAGGAATTTTTTTACGGTGAGATAAAACTAAAATAGAGAGCAGGTTTTGATCTTGTTGTGAGAAGCCGGCTAAATCGCCGTGCTTAATGATATAAGCACCATGTTTATGGTATTGGCTGTGGGCGATATTGCGGCCGATTTCATGTAACTCTGCCGCCCATAAAAGCTGTTGCAACATCATTTTGCTTTGCGCCCCTAAAAAGGGTTTTACCTGTTTCATTAAGTCGCTAATCGTGCTTTTAACTAGTTCAGACTGATTGGTATCGGTGTTGTAGTGTTTAGCAAGGGTACTGACGGTTTGGGAGCGAACATCATGGTTAGATATACGCCCTAAATGATCATAAATAAGCCCTTCACGCAGCGCGCCATCAGAAACACTCATGGTCTCAATGCCTAGGCTAGTAAAGGTTGCATAAAGAACCACAAAGCCACCCATAAAAACAGGTAAGCGCTCTTGGTCTAAGCCATCTAATTTTAATTCTGAGGTATGCGAGCAATTGAGAATATGTTTTTTTAACTGCTCTAAACCCTCTAGCGTTATACCCCCGGGTGTCCAATGTTGGGCAACCAGTACTTTGCGAATAGCACGAATACTTCCTGATGCACCAATCGCTTCATCCCAATTCTTACGGGAAAATTGTTTTTTATCACCGCGCAAACGCTGTTTGACAAATAAAAGTGCCGAATTTAATTTTTGTTGATTAATAGCGCCATCGGCAAAAAATCGATTACTGACGGTAACGCAGCCCATGCGTAAGCTTTCTTTTTGAGCAATGCTAGAGTTTGTACCAATAATATATTCTGTACTACCGCCACCAATATCCATGACTAAACGGCGTTGTGCATTGCTTTGTAAACTATGCGCGACACCTTGGTAAATTAACCGGGCTTCTTCAATACCGGAAATAATATGAATGGGATAGCCCAGAGCTTTTTCTGCATGACGTAAAAAGTTAGCGGCATTTTTTGCGGTACGTAAAGTATTCGTGCCTACGATATGCACATTGCTTTCTGGAAAACCTTGAATACGTTGTCCAAATCGCTTTAAACAGGCTAGTGCGCGCTCTTGGGTGGCCTCATCAAGAATATTTCTTCCATTTAAGCCAGAAGCAAGGCGAACCATTTCTTTAATGCGGTCAATTGTTTTCAACTGTCCATCTGTGACACGACAAATAATCATATGAAAACTATTAGAGCCAAGGTCAATGGCGGCGATTAGTTCAGGGGCTTGTTCAGTGGTGTTTGTCAAAGGCTTATCTGCTATAGTTGTAGTCTTTTTTTATTAATGTAACGCATTTCTGGTGCGGCGTTAAGTCCGTTTACTTTTTTGGCATGCAAAATTGTGAACTAAATTTGATTTTATAAAGGCTAAGTAGCGGAAATGAAAGCATTATCCATTCGACAATTAAAAAAAACTTATGCAAATGGTTTAACGGCAGTTAAGGGGATTGATTTAGATGTAGAAGAAGGAGACTTTTTTGCCTTATTAGGTCCGAATGGCGCAGGTAAATCTACAACGATAGGTATTATTAGCTCTTTAGTGAATGCCAGTAGTGGCAGTATTAAAATTTTTGATGCTGATTTGCAGCGTGAAACACAATTAGCGAAAAGTTATATCGGTTTAGTGCCACAAGAAATTAATTTTAATCAGTTTGAGACTGTTTTTAATATTGTAATGAATCAAGCGAGCTATTACGGTATGCCTAAAAAGGAAGCCTTAAAACAAACAGAGTACTGTTTAAAGTTAATGCAGTTATGGGATAAAAAGGATACTGTTTCTAGGCGTTTATCAGGAGGTATGAAACGCCGCGTTATGATTGCCCGTGCGATGGTACACAAACCTCGATTACTAATCTTAGATGAGCCCACGGCTGGCGTGGATATTGAGATTAGACACTCCATGTGGGAAACCCTAAAAGAAGTCAATAAGCAGGGTACGACCATTATTCTGACCACACATTATTTAGAAGAAGCTGAAACCTTATGCCGCAATATTGCCATTATTAATCAGGGTGAGATTGTTGAAAATACGGATATGCAAAGCTTATTAGCCCGTTTAGATGAAGCGCATTATATTTGTGATACAAAAACAAAATTGCAGGAAATTCCTGTGATTTCAGGCTATAAAATAGAGCGAGAAAATGATTACCAATTCTCTGTTTCCGTTTCAAAAAGCATCGGACTAAATGAGTTATTTAACGAATTATCAGCAGCAGGTATTGAGGTATTGAGCCTAAAAAATAAATCCAACCGCTTAGAACAATTATTTTTAGATTTAATTAATCAATAGGTAAGAAAACCATGCGAATTCATTCCTTACCCGCGCAACTTGTTAATCAAATTGCCGCAGGCGAAGTGGTAGAAAGACCTGCTTCAGTTGTTAAAGAATTAGTTGAAAATTGTTTTGATGCAGGTGCAACACAGATCGGTGTCGAGATTGAAAAAGGTGGCGCGGGTTTAATTAAAATACGCGATAACGGCTGTGGCATCGAAAAAGACGACTTACCGTTAGCTTTATCTCGTCATGCAACCAGTAAAATTCAATCTCTACAAGATTTAGAGCAAGTCATGACCATGGGTTTTAGAGGGGAAGCTTTACCGAGTATTAGTTCAGTTTCACGTTTAAACCTTATTTCACGCGTAGAAAACAGTACCTGCGCTTGGCGCGTTCAGGCGGATGGTACGGAAGAAGAATTAGATCCGCAGCCTGACCCACACCCTTTGGGCACGACCATAGAAGTGTGTGATTTGTTTTATAACACACCGGCACGGCGGAAATTCTTAAAGAGTGATAAAACTGAATTTGGCCATATCGAAACCTTATTTAAACGGATGGCGCTTAGCCGTTTTGATATTGCGTTCGAGCTGAAAAATAATCAGCGAGAAGTATTTAATTTTAAAGTTGCGGAGTCAGAAGAACAGCAAGCGCAGCGCGTAGCTAAAATTTTTGGCGCTGCTTTTTTAGAAAGCTCTATTGCTTTGGATTTTGCAGCGTCTGGTATGCGATTAAATGGCTGGGTTGGGCTACCAACATTTTCACGTAGTCAGCAAGATATGCAATATTTTTATGTCAATGGGCGTTTAATTAAAGACCGTTTAGTCACGCATGCGATTAAACAAGCCTACCAAGATGTTTTGTTTAGTGGTCGCCACCCGGTTTATGTTTTATATCTGACACTTGATCCTAGTTATGTGGATGTGAATGCGCATCCACAAAAATTAGAAGTACGCTTTCGCGAAGGGCGTACCGTGCATGATTTCTTATTTAAAGCGCTGCATCGTTCTTTGGCGGATGTTAGGCCGAAGCCACAAGAAGCAGAGCGCGAAAAAGTTGAGACTGTTGTTGAATTTACCCCCTTACCCACAGCAGAGCGTCCGGAAAGAATTCCGCAGCCGTATCAGCCTAAATCAGCACCGACTCAATCGGCATTGCCATTAGATGTTGATGCGCAAATTTCAGCTTATACAAAAGTAGTCGCCCCCGAAAGGTCGCTCAATATACAAGAGGCAGCACAGCAGCCAGAGGTTGAATTACCTAAAGCTGAGTTACCGCCTTTAGGCTATGCTATTGCGCATTTACATAGTGTTTATATCCTTTCAGAAACGGAAAATGGCATTATTTTAGTGGATGCGCATGCGGCGCATGAACGTGTGACTTACGAGCGTTTTAAACAGCAATACCATCAAGGCAATGTACCGTCTCAGCCTTTATTATTACCTATTCAAGTGCAAGTTAGCAGTGCGGAAGCTGATTTAGCGGATGACCAACAAGCTTTTTTTATGGCACTGGGGTTTGAGTTAAACCGCATGGGAGAAGAAACGTTAGTTGTACGCTCTAGCCCTGTTTTATTATCGGGGATTGATGTGGCGGGGTTAATTAAAGATGTTTTAGCGGATATTATTGAGCACGGTATGAGCGAACGGGTACTAGAGCAAAGTAATGAGATTTTAGCGACTATTGCGTGCCATGGTTCTGTCAGAGCAAATCGTCATTTAACCGTGCCAGAAATGAACACTTTATTACGCGATATAGAAAAAACCGAGCGCGGCGGGCAATGTAACCATGGTCGCCCAACTTGGGTAGAGCTAAGTAAAAAAGAGCTAGATGCACTCTTTTTAAGAGGGCAGTAATGATTATGAATGCGCTGCCCCCTGCTATTTTTTTAATGGGGCCAACTGCCTCAGGTAAAACCGCTTTATCCATTGAGCTGGCAAAAAAATTTAATGCCGAAATTATTAGCGTGGATTCAGCCTTAGTTTTTAAGGGCATGGATATCGGCACAGCAAAACCTGATTTAGCAGAAAGGGCAGGTATTACGCATCACTTAATGGATATTTTAGATCCAGCAGAAAGTTATTCAACAGGCCAGTTTAGAAAACAAGCATTAGCCTTAATGGCGGATATTACCACACGAGGAAAAGTTCCTTTATTAGTGGGCGGAACGATGCTGTATTTTAATGCTTTGTATCATGGACTAGCAGAGCTGCCAGCTGCTGATATGGCTTTGCGTAAACAGCTAGATGAAGAAGCGCAGCGGATTGGTAAACAAGCGATGCACGAGCAATTACAAGAAATAGATCCTGTTGCTGCGGCACGAATTCACCCTAATGATCCGCAACGAGTGCAGCGGGCATTAGAGGTTTATAAGCTTACGGGTAAGTCGATGACACAGCATCATGCCGATGCTAATGCCATGCCTATTCCTTATCGACAAATTAAATTGGTGATTGCACCCAAAGATAGAGCGGTGCTGCATGCAAAAATTGCTTTACGTTTTCAACAAATGTTGGCTAAAGGCTTTATTGATGAAGTTAAACTTTTATATCAACGCGGTGATTTAAATACCAATCTTCCAGCCATTCGTGCAGTGGGTTATCGCCAAGTCTGGGAATATTTAGAGGGGAATATTAACTATGTGGAGATGCAAGAACAAGGCATTTCTGCAACCCGTCAACTAGCTAAACGCCAATTTACCTGGTTACGTAAAGAGACTGATGCGCAGTGGTTTTATACAGAAGAAACGCATGTGCAAGCGCAAGCCATCGATTATTTAACGGCACAATTAATCTAGCTTAGATTAAAAGTCTAAGCACCTTTTAACGATGATTAGTTAGGCAGTTCTTGCCTCTATTAAAATGAATAATCTACATCACAAACCGTGATGTTTTCTAGGTTCTAGCCTAGGTTAATATGGCTACAGATTTGTTGTAGCACAGCCTAAAAAAAACGATTTAAGTTTCTTGAAAATAATTTTTTCTAAAATAGAAAGCACAAGGAATGATAACGTTATTTTGAATTGCATTAATTTATTAATTGCGTAGAATCAACCGTCCATTTTCTGGTCCCGAAAGAATTTTCAATTCTTAGGGTTAAAAGGGAAGTTTGGTGCGGATTTTTCCAATACCAACGCTGCCCCCGCAACGGTAAATAAGTTTTTAAATTATCGACAACCACTGTGCTTTGCATGGGAAGGTGATAGTTTGTTATTGATACTTATAAGCCCGGAGACCTGCCTGAAAATTTTTATTTGGTGCAGCGGAGGGCTGTTAGCGAAATGACACGCCTTTTGCTGTTTATTCGTTGGTATTTCCTCTTCTGTGTTTTTTTACACTTTTTGCGCGGGCGGCGCAGAGGAACTTATGAACAAAATTTTTATAGCCAGCCCTTTATTACTTAGTTTACTTCCAATAACTGCATTTTCTGAAGAGGCTTTAATGCTAGCACCTTTAACGGTGACAGCAACACGTAGTGAGCA
>JAQRMR010000007.1 GCA_028599115.1 Methyloprofundus sp. | reverse complement strand
TCATCCAGCATAAATTCGCTTAAGGCATCGGCGGTCAGGTTATAGGCAAAGATGCCTTTACTGGTAATAAACACGGCTTTCATTCTTTCAGCCTTGATACCGCTTAAGAAGTCGAATAGTTTTTTGTAGTCAAACACATGTCTGGGTGAAAAGCGCCAGCCGACACTTTCAAAGCCTTCGCCTTGGTTGTGCGCTTTAATATACCCCGATTCTGAAAAAGGCTGTTCAGATAGCAAGGGCTTTTGCTCCGTTGCATGATGGTGGTGGTGAGCGTGTTTATCCGCGGTAACTGACGCGGTTTCGCCTTCTAAATCTGTTGGCGATATTTGACCGTTCTGGGTAAAAATAACTCGGCTACCATGCGTTGCATACAATGCGAAATATTCCTCAAGCATAGGCTTGTCAATATCCCGATACAGATCCGTTTTATTGCCGACCACAATATCGGCTATGGCAATTTGCTGCCTGAAAGTGCCGTGTTCTGTATAACGCCTGTCAGACAATTTTCGTGCATCCACTAAAGTCAGGGTTTTTTGTAAAGACAAAACCTCCCGATAGTGTTCGGCAGACAAAACTTCCAGCACTTCTTCAGGATGACCTAAGCCCGTGGGCTCAATCAACAAACGATCTGGTTTTGCCCGAGTCAGCAACTCATTTAAGGCAATTTGCATCGGTAAACCAGCGGCACAACACATGCATCCACCGGGTACTTCGCGGATAAACACACCGTCTTTATTGCTATGTTGCCCTTCAAATAAACTGCCATCGACACCAATCTCGCCAAATTCATTCACCAGCACTGCCCAGCGCTGCTCAGCCGGTTTGTGTTTTAGTAGATGTAAAATAGCCGTGGTTTTACCCACGCCTAAAAAACCGGTGATAATATTGGTGGGAATTGCAGTCATTTTTTTTGATTCAGTCTTCATTGTTGATTTTTATGATTTATGGGTGTTTTTAGGGTCTATAAGACATGGCACATTTTTGGCCAGAGTATCGATGGAAACCTGCTGTTTTTCGACATCGACCTTGAGATAAAAACAATCCGCACGCCCAGTATGGCAAGCGGCACCTGACTGCTCGACCTGACAGAGTATCGCGTCACCATCACAATCGAATGACATGGAGACAAGGACTTGAACGTGCCCACTTGTTTCACCTTTTATCCACAATTGTTCTCGGCTTCGAGACCAATAGCTCATGCGTTTAGTCGATATCGTCAGGAGCAGCGCTTCTTTATTCATCCAGGCTAACATAAGCACTGCTTTGCTGGCTGCATCCTGGGTAATGACTGGAATCAATCCTGACTCGTTATAAGCAAGTTTGTCAATGACCTTGTTCAGTTCAAGTGGTGAGTCACTCGGTGTCTTTTGCTCAAGGTTTTTAAAATAATCACTCAGCATTTATTTAGTTAGGCTCCGGGCAAGCACAGTCCAGCTGTCGGCAGAAGCGAAAGTTCCAATAATGCCCTGATGCAACAAGACTTGCCCCTAATAAGGTTAAGATTTTTTCTCCAGATTCTCCGATGGTATCTTCAGCCAATATGACTGCCAGAATCAGCAGTGTAAGGCCTGCACCAACCACCACCAGTAAACGCAAACGTTTATGTCGCTTACATCCCATGGTTAAAGCATAAATACTGGTAGGTATCACAGCCCATAGCATCCAGGAATGAAATGCTTCATTATCAAGTTGCAGGCCGGCGATAGCTGGCAGTAATGCCAACATGACAGGCACAGCCAAACAATGAATCGCACATAGTAATGATAAACCGATCGATAATTTATCCGTTATTTGTTGTGTTGCTCTCACTTTTGTAATCTCTTATCTCTTTAAGTTTATTATTCTTTTTTCAGAGTTCAGTGTTAGCCCACCTTGTTGTTTTTCAGTGATCCATAGGGTTCGAATTTGCTGGATACCAGGAAATATCTCAAACAGATTAACGGTAATTGAAAACAAAGTTGCCGTACTTTCACAGCGATAGTGATAGCTGGCGATAATTTCACTGTGACGATCTTGGTGTTCATGATCATCAGTTTCGGCTTCATCTTCATGGGGATCACGCTCACTGTCTATAACCCCGGAGATATCAACTGATGTATCGGTAACAGAACAATGCCGCTCGGAAAACAAAAACAACGAATCAGGGTTACCAAGCATTGATAGTGCATTTTCAACGGCAGCGATATCATTTTTCGTACGTGCTTTATGTTCAAAGCCAAGCAGATTCATTGCCGGCGATTTCAGTTGAATTTCAAGCTTCTCACCTTCCATCGCCAAGGTCAGTTCAGATAAGCCATGCATATGCGCATTAAGGCTGATATGTTGCACCTGGGTGGTGTCAGCATAGATAGCCTGACTTGCAAGAAAGAAGGTTAAGCCGAAGATTTTTTTCAGATCTGATATCAGCATTTAGAGCTCCTTTTGCGGTAAAAAATATTTTTCATCATTTTATTACCCTACAAAATCGTTTATCTGCAGATGCTACAGAGCAATATCACGAAAACGTGCCTGTTTGAGATAGTCAAAATCCGCCTCTTCAACACCGAAATTGCTTAATTTCAAACTATAAAAGCGATCAAAATGATCTTGCACGGTGCGGGTGATTTGTCGGTCGTAGTGCGGCGTAATGGTCTGTGCCAGCCCAGTCATTTTATTGATGACTACACCGTCTTGCACCACCAATTGACCATTTTTAAATAGCAGAGCGGCATTAGCAAACATGGCCTGATAATCTGTTTTAGCCTGTTCACCCGTCATGGCATGACTGAATTTATTGGGATCATACACTGCAATATCTGCAATGGCGCCAGGTGCAAGATGGCCTCGATCATGCAAGCCCAATAGTTTCGCGGCTGCACTACGGGTCATCACGGCCACTTCCGATAAGGAAAATTCACGTTTCAGTTCCGGCAACAGCGTCAACGATAAAGCTTCCTGGTTAACTAGTGACATGCAATATTGGCGATAATCGGCATCCATTAACAGCCTCAACAGTTCCGGATAGGCCGTAAACGGCGCGCCATTAGGGTGGTCTGTAGTGAAAAACAGGCGTTCGGGTGCTTCATTCAGTAAGAATAATTCCAGACCAATCGCCCATTGCAAGGTATTAACAAAACTGGCCTCTCGATAGCGATAAGGCACCACACCGCCTGAGCCTTCGGTTTCCGCATCCCACATCACATATTTGCTTGGGCTGGCATCATCGCGTCGGCTGTATTGCGCAATCACATCACCCGAAATGGTCACAGTCTGGCCAAACATAACCTGACCGACATCCATAGTGATATTAGGGTGACGATGAAACGCTTCCAGCAGTTGTGCCGCCGCCGAGGAAAACCCTTTTGCTCCTTCTTTTCCGTAGGCATAAAACTGCACATGCGCCAGATGCATCGGCAAACCTTGCGCAGCCTCCATGGTGTCTACAATGGTATCGACATTGCCGGGAATCCCCAGATTGTTGCAGTGTACATGCACCGGGTGTGGAACGCCTAGCTGGCAGGTGGCGGTTTGTAAGGCCTGTAATATCTGCCGTGAACTGACCCCGTAATCGGGCACTATATCGTCCAGTGCAAACTGTCGTGCATTGGATTTAAAAGCGTTAGCACCACCCGCATTGATGACTTTTAGCCCTAAGCCGCGCGTAGTGTGTAATGTCCAAGCCACATAGTCGTTGATCTGGTTCTGACTGGCGCCATCTCGCATTAATCTGAGCAATAAATCATCATTACCCAGAATGGTGAGCGCAGCGGTATCCAGAATCGGAATATCTGCCATTTGCAAATGTACATCCAGCGCATTAACCGGCAGCATGGCCGGCTCCACCGCTGTGGTATAGCCCATGCGTGCATAACGGTAACCGGTATCGGTGCTCGACCATTTGGCGGTGCTAAAGGGATGTTGTAAACGTCGCGCCATATGGTTACGATGTTGTTCGGGCAGTAGCAGGCGTGCGGTATTGACATTGCCGCCAGCGATATGGGTATGAATGTCGATGGCACCCGCCATCACCACTTTACCGCTTAGGTCATAAACGGCATCATAACGCGCATCGGGGCCGGGATCAGTAATGATGATACCATCCTGAATAAACAGATTCCCTATGTCGCCATGATAATTCTGCTCTGGATCGTATATGGAACCCTTTTCAAGTTTAATCAGCATAGTTTTGTTTTTATTATTCAGGTTTATGGATTCAATAACGCCTGTTCAAAGAGGACAATAGTTTGCATGCACGCAATACCGACAGCGAATGCCGCCGTCTGAGCGAGCAGATAGCGAAAGCTGGAGCGTTGGTGCAAAATCGGTATCAGGTCAGAAGCCGCAATATAAATAAAACCGCCTGCCGCGATTGGCAACAGCACGGATAATGAGGAATCAGCCGTCTGGCTAAGTAGTAGCGTGAAGAGTGCACCAGGAAAAATACTCAATGAGCAATAAAAATTGTACAGAACGGCTTCTCGAAGGGTGTACCCTCCATGCAGTAATGCACCCACATCGCCAATCTCTTGTGGAATTTCATGGATAATAACTGCCAAGGTGGTTGTCAGGCCCAGCACTGGATCAACGATAAAGCTACCGGCGATTAAGATGCCATCGACAAAATTATGCACGGCATCGCCCATTAAATTCATTTTTGCCATAGGTAACACTTCTTTTTCTGGTGGCTGATCTTGAATTTGATGATCATGACGCCAGCGCACCAGTTTTTCCAAGATGAAAAAGCCAAAGATACCAATCAAGACAGTTAGAGATATATCACTGACTGATCCGTGGCGTTTGACCGCATCCGGAATCAAATGAATAAAGGCATCGCCCAGCAGTACGCCAACCGCCAACGCGACCAACACAGGGATGATGCGCTTTAATTGTTTGACAGATAAGGCAAAGGCGAACATGCCGGTCAGTGTACATAAACTGATCAGAAAACAGGCAATAAGGGTCTGAATCACTATTTCCATGACCACGCTCCGAAAAATGGCAAAGACATTAACCAATAAGCTAAGATGCCTAAAGCCCGAAATTGACTACCCAGAAAATAATTAAACATTAGCTCATAAAATCCAGAGTTAAGAGTAGTCGCCGTTCACCTTCTTTTAGCGCAGGGGAGCGGTGCACCAATCCAGCATTTTCATTGCCTTCCCAGCGTTCGCCTTTGATCAGTGCGACATTGCCTGTGCTTAATTGCTGAATGGCATTGGGTTTTTGATAAATGCCTGAGCGATCATCGGCCTGTCCCTTATTACCTTTACCTAGCTTGCTACGGTCAACAACTTCATGAGGTAACCATTGAGTTGCTGCCCCCTGATAAGTGGTGACTAATCGGCAGGGTACGCTATCGGTATGAAACCGTGGGCACATGGCGCGATCCAGTGTGGTTAAGCGCAAACCGACTTGCTTGAGTTCAAATAAATAACAGAACATATCCACTAGTTCGGCTATATCGGTGCTTAATGGATTGTTTTCTTCAGTTTTGCCCAACAATTTATTGATACTGGCCTGTACATTTTCTGGTGTGACATTCATTGAGGCCTGAAAAGTACGTCCTTTACTCAATAAGCCGGCAATATATTGTTGCAAGTTAAGCGCTAAATTCCGCCGCCAAATGGCGATATTGGTTTGCTCTTGATAAATATCACCCAAAATTATCGGGCTATCACTTTCGGCTGCTTGGCGAAAGCGGGTTGACTCAACATCACTTTGCATAACTGCACTCATGCAGCTTCCTCCCAGGCAGGAAAAGGGTCATTCAGCATTGCCCAATAACTTTTCCCTTGTAGCAATTCTTCGTCATTTAATAAGCATGCGTCCAGTGCTTGCGTCATTTCATCCTGTGCCAAGCCTTGCCCTATAAACACCAATTCCTGACGCATATCGCCAAAGGGCTCAACCCATTGTTGTTGTATAGCGTCCAGAGATTCTTTATCGGTCGGCCATTCCTCTTTAGGGATGGCTTGCCAAAACATGCCGCCAAAACCGTAACGCGCAATACCACCGGCCTGACTCCATTGCCCGGCAAACTCAGGACGTGATGCCAGCCAGAAATAGCCTTTAGAGCGAATGAGTTTGCCAAAGGCTTCCGTGTTATGCAGGAATTGATAAAATTTTTCAGGGTGAAACGGGCGACGAGCCTGATAGCTAAAGCTGCCAATGCCGTATTCTTCTGTTTCCGGAACATGCTCACCGCGCATTTCTTGTAACCAGCCGGGTGCTTGTTGAGCACGCTCAAAGTCAAACAATCCAGTGCCTAGTACCGCGTCAATATCTACTTTGCCTTGTGTAATCGGCAGAATTTTTGCCTCGGTATTCAAGGTTTTCAATATGGCAGTTAAACGATCAATATCGGCTGGGCTAACCAGATCAGTTTTGCTGATCAGGATAATATCCGCAAATTCCACCTGATCAACCAGTAAATCCGAGACACTGCGCTCATCATCTTCGCCCAGTGATTCACCGGTTTCCTGTAGCGAGTTTGCCGCTTCGTAATCCTTTAAAAAATTAACCGCATCAACAACCGTGACCATCGTATCCAGTGTTGCCACGTCGGATAAGGACACCCCATCTTCATCAGCAAAGGTAAAGGTTTCTGCAACTGGTAAAGGTTCTGATATGCCTGTCGATTCAATCAGCAGATAATCAAATCGGCCGTCTTTTGCCAGTTTGTTGACTTCCAGCAACAAGTCTTCACGTAAGGTGCAGCAAATGCAGCCATTGCTCATTTCGACTAACTTTTCTTCACTGCGCTTGAGTGATATGTCGTTTTGCACCATTGTCGCGTCAATATTGATTTCACTCATATCATTGACAATGACAGCGACTTTTTTGTTTTCCCTATTATTCAGGATATGACTGAGTACCGTGGTTTTTCCAGCACCAAGAAACCCTGAAAGTACGGTGACGGGGAGTCCTTTTGTTTTTTCCATAAAAAATTTCGCGATATAAATTTATGTGACTGGCACACCCGCCTTCGCGCATAAGCGCTGAGAAACGGGCGTGCCAGACATTATCATTAAATAGTTATTTAAAAATATGACCCTTTTGTTAGCGATAAAAGGGCTTAATACTTATCTGAACTCTGTTTATTTTGTGCAGAGTGTAATGGTCAAGTAAAAACTCCAATGCACGGTAAACGGTTACAGGTTTTGCTTTATTGAAATAAGGTTTTACTTCATCCAATAAATCATAAGCTTTTACTGCACAATCACTGTTCCAAATTAATGCAGAATGTGTTCACGAATTGACGTAAAACGAATACCCCGTTGTTTACATTGCTGCTCAATGGTTTCTAAAGACTTACAATTACAATCGTTCTTTACCAAATCATTTTTTGAAGCTAAATCACTTATCATTTTCATCCGAAGCGTACCACCCGTCAAAAACGTTATGATATAACATAACAATCATGCGAGCTATTGTCAAGCGTTAAGAGTTAGCTTAAAAATTTAGACGAAAACTATCTTGAAAAACACCGATTACCGCTGTCATCGCAATACCTCAATTAAGGACTTCAAAGTCAAATGATCAACGGGAATACCCAATAATCGAGTTCCATCAGGAAACTGCACCGTTAATTCAAATGCCGTATCAGGCGCACTATTTTCATCAACCTGAATTCGAGTAAAGCCAGAACTGACTTGTTTGGGCGCTATACCTGTAGGAGTAAGAGATTTACGCTTCCAATAACTGAACTCTTGAGGGCATAAGCCCTGCTCACGACAATAAGCTAATTGAGACATGCCAGAAAATTGCCAAACCTGAATATGATCAGACCAATAGAGACCGCGTGATGATTTATTGAGTGCTGCCATTTGAAATTCCCATTAATAATTAATGGGGAGTAGTCTGGCATTAATATTGGGGGTTGTGAATGACGTCGAAAATTGGGCGCTTACCCTTAATAAGCCATACACTTATACATTGAATTCAGGACTTGAAAATAAGCACTCATAAAGCTTTAGCGAAGTAAGCTTAACCCATTGATTTTAAAATTTTAGCTATTTAATAAGGCTCTCATCATACCCTCAGACTGTGACAAATAAGAGCGCCCAAATAAATTCAAATGATTGAGAATATGGTACAAATTATAAAGCATTTTTCGCTTATTATAGCCAGAGTCTAACGGCCAAATGCTTTCATAAGCTTGATAAAACTGGGCTGAAAAACCACCAAAAAGCTCCGTCATAGCAATATCTGCTTCACGATCACCGAAATAACAAGCGGGATCATAAATAATCGCTTGCCCACTGTTTGTCGCCGCTGCATTACCCGACCATAAGTCGCCATGTAATAAAGAAGCTTGGGGCTTATAGTTTTCGAAAAAATCCGGGACTCGCAAAATTAATTCTTGCCCTAAACTTTGCACATCACCCAAATAGCCATTACTTCTTGCTAACTCTAACTGTGCCCCTAAGCGACATTCCTGCCAAAAAGAAACCCAATCTTCTGTTCGAGTATTTTTCTGTCCATTATGGCCAATAAAATTATCTTGCGCCCAGCCAAAACAATCTTGCTGTTGTTGATGTAACCTAGCCAGTTGTTGGCCTAACATTTGTGAGCTACTGCCTTTTAAAGAACAAAGTTCAATATACTCTAAAACTAAAAAAGCATCGTTATCAGCAATGCCATAGGTAATAACTTCAGGGATTCTTAATGTTTGTGTTGCTGATAGAGCTTGCAACCCTAAAGCCTCAGTCTCAAACATTCCTGATAATTCAGCCTTATTTATTTTTACAAAATACTTTTTTTCAAGTCCATTTAATAAATAAACTCGGTTAATATCGCCGCCAGAAAGCTCATCAACTCCAAGCAATTCAAAGCTTTCATTTGTAGCACTTTGAATATAATCAATAATACCCGCCCAATTCACCACGCTTATTACCTGTATTGTTTTGCTTTTGCGGCAGCGTATTTTGCCCCTTGGTGGTCACCTTTTTGCTTACAAATAGAAGCAATTAACAACCAGTTTTTCTTCTTTAAGGCATTATTGCCTTCAGCAAGTAAAGCAGATTTTTTAGCTAAGTTTTCTGCCAATTCCCACTTTTTTTGCTTGTACCTCACACCAGCTAGCCGGTTAAATACTTCTGCTTCCCTAGGAGCAATTCTAACTGCACGCTCCAAAGTTGCCGCTGCTACATTCAACGCACCTTGACGGACACTTTTATCAGCATCTGCAAGCAGTTTAGTAATAACAGGTGATTTTTCAAGCTCTCTTTTTTCAAACTCTTTTTCCTGCACAAAAAACAAAGAGCTTTGCGTTTTAACAGTTTGAATTTCAACCTTATCAGCTTCTTTTATAACGACTTGCGTATCAACTATAGACTTTTGTTGATTAGAAGAGCATGCCGTCACAAAGAGAAAACTAGCAATAAGGTTTCTTTTTATCATTTTCATATAAATTAAAACAACTCTATTTCATCACCCTCTTCAGCACTATCATCATACTCAGTCGCAATTTGAATAGCTTCCTCTACCGTCTTGCCTTCTAAAATAGCATCAAACATTGCTTTTTCTGACTCCATCGTATATTTTTCCCTAATCATGTTTTGTAATTTTTTCCATTCCATTGGGTTATAAAGCAAGTTAGGACTTTCAACGATTTCAGATAGTCCATTGAGATTACTAGTTACATGTTCTAAACACTGCTGCATTCGATCATAAAACTGAAAAGCCATAATAGACTCATGCACTTTGTTATGCGCCAATAGACAATGCTGCTTAATACTCTCTTTGGTTGCACCATCTTCTAATGCATTTAATTCTTTACTGACATCCTCTAAGTGCCCAACAATTTCAGCAAATGAGTTAGTTAAAGTATTAACTGAATCATCACCTTCGCGCATACTTGATTGGACTTGCGCAGAAGAAACACTTAATAATTTAACTGTTTCACGAACCTGACTCCAATCTAAATCGGGCTGTTGTGCACTTGAATTCTTATGTTCCATATATTTTATTTTAATAAATTAAAGCAATAGGGCTTTTTAACACGATAGAAACAATAAAAAAGGAGGTTAAACCTCCCTTCCTATCCAGAAAATTAATAAATCTTAATCTTCCATTGCAGCAATACCCGCTGCCATTTCATCGTGTGATTGTTTAGCTTTAAATTCTTGCCATAAAGCTTTTTCATTTTTCATGCTTGTTTTTACTGCTTTTTCTACTTCAGCTCTTGTTTTAGCTTCATCTAAGCCAACTAAAATAAACATCCGGCCTTCAGGGCCTGTACGTGACTTATAAATTTTAGCATTTGATAATGTTTGGCTAGAAATTGTTTTAATGGTACTGCTTGCAGCGGCATCAATTGTCTCAGCTGAGCCCATACCTGTTGTGCCAATATAATTTTTAACCATTTTGGAAACTTTTACTTTAAATTGCTCAGCTAAATTCGCTAAAGCATCTGCTTTGGCTCTATTAGTCATAAAAGCAACACCTGCAGCTGATTTCTCAGAAATACCCGTTGCTTGTACTTCAAGTCCAGGCAACGGCTCATGACAAACCCAACCAGGAGCAGCTTGTTGATTTGGGAAAACACAATCCGCAACAACGACTGGAGCAGGGGTAGGTGCAGGTTTTACGTTACTTTCACACGCTGTTAAACCAATAGCTAATACAGCAAGAGTAGGTTTTATTAATTTCATTGTCATTTTCCTTTTTTAAAAATAAAAATATTAATGCATTCTAATTTTAAGATTGATATTTCGCCATTCTTCTGGCAACTCGCTGAATATAATCTTTTGTTTCATCATGTGGTAAATGTTTACGTAAATGCCGATAAACATCCCTTGGAGAAAGTTTATTAATTTTTTGGGCCGCTTTATTTATATTATAAGAACCCACAAAACTTTTTGCTACATTCCCAGAACCTGTATTGTAAGCAGCAATGGCACAAAATAAGCGACTTGTTCTATCTTCAATTTTCCTTAAATATCGATGGTATAAAATATGCAAATATGCTCCGCCTATTTCAATATTTTTATCTCCATTATATAGGTAAGAAGGCGCTAAAACTCTTGCTTTACCAAACAAATATTTTGTTGCATCTTTACCCGCACTACGCGGAACAATTTGCATTAAGCCATACGCAGGTACATGTGATTTAGCGCGCGGGTTAAAATTACTTTCTGTTTCCATCACTGCATAAACTAAAGGAACAGGAACATTCTCTTTCTTGGCAATTTCTAAAACTCGCGCTGAATATTGCCCTGCCTTATTGGATAACTTAGACGGAATTTTAAAACTCAATTTTACAAGTTTCTTCCCTTTTAAATTTCTTTCAGTAGTGCTAGCTGAGCCAGTCATTTCTTTCGCTAACTGCTCCACCATTAAATCATCTGCAGTTTTCAAAGCACCCACTAAAGGTGCCATTACTTTAACTTTATCTGATAATTTTGCTGTCTCTACCACGCTGGCATGTTTTTTTAATGCTACTTCAACCTTTTTAGCGACAACATCATTTTCAAATGCTTGCTTTTCCGTCGTTGCTAGTAACTTCTTAACATTCTCTTTTGCTTGCTCTACAACCTGCTTAGTCGATGTTTTTTTATCAACTAAAATTTCTATTTCAACTTCACCGGTTGCAAAATTAACCGACTCACGAATTTTCCCATCTTGTGAATAATTAACCCAGGTGTCCTTGCTACTTTCTTTATAATTTCCCCACTGCTTAGTCATTTTTTGGCTATACTTCTGGGATTCTTTTAGGTAAGTCTTTTGAAAGTCTTTAAAGCCCGCCTCTAGTTCTAATTGGTATTGCTTAAACGCTTGCTCTGTTTTCATTTGAAAATCAGAACCTGCTTTCAACTCTTGCGCTTTAAAGTCAGCAAAGTCATCTGCAATAACGACCGGAGAGACAATGACTGCTAATAATAAAGGGACTATTTTTTTATTCATTTTAATAATCCTCCAAAATAACCCACATATACAATTTTTGTGTTGCATAGTCATTCCAAACCGCTTCAATTCTAGCTTTAACAGCTTTACTCTCTTTAGCTGTTGTAATAACAGATAAAGAAGTCATTGATGTATGTCCAGTATGACTATTATTACGCTCTTCAACAACCTTTTTAACAACTGCATCTTGCGCAATACCCACTCCATTTTGAGTAACTGACAGTTCAGTTAATGCAGATTTGAATAATATTTCCCGTGTTTTCTCAGGTTTCACATGCTTAGTCATATTAACCACAATACCATGAGTGGGCTTAATATTAACCCAACAAGGCCGGCCATTAGCTTCCATAACATTTGCTGTACAATCTACCTTTTTGGTTTGATTGCTAGTTGTACACGCCGTTAATATACCCAATAAAAAAAAACTCAATAAAGCTTGATGAAACCTAATTTCTGTCATCTATCTTTGCACCTTTATTGCGCTGTTGTATAAGTTAATGTTGATTCAGATCTTAACGTATGTCTTTCCGTGTGTCGCCCTAAGCCTCTTACTGACCTAACTGCTTGTACAGTACTCCCTTTACTACCTGAAATCACATAGTAGCCATTATCATAACTATATTTAGGGAGTTTTTTTATCGCTTGATTGGATGCAATTAACTGTAAGTGCTCAACACCGTGTGGCGGAATAACATCAAACGATGCAATTTCAACATAATGATTTGCTTGCTCCGTTGAAATATAGCGGGTAAATTTTTCATCCCCTACGCCATCATTTAATTCCAATAAATAGGAAAATTCATCATTACTCTGGGTAATATGCCCGATGATATAGTAGTAACCAGGCTTATTGAGCCGAACAGACAAGGTAACGCGCTCGCCAATTTTATAATATAGAGAATCAGATCCATCTTGAGTTTTTAATTCTGCTTTAAACTCATTACTTAACGCGGTATTACTATGGAACACTTGCTCAAACTCAAGTGCAGATGGCTTAGATCGGAACGAATCATGAGCTGATTTTTCAATAATAATGCTATTCCTATTAACGACTTTATAGTTTGCATCCGTTAACTGGTAATTTAAAAAAATATCACCATTATCTAAAATTTCATACTCACCCTGCATGGTATATTTAGCCGCATGTTCAGCACTCACTGTCTCTAAATAAGCAGAAACATATTCCCTGACTGCATTCGCAAAAGGCGTTACTTCTTGGGTGTTTTTTACATGTGCTGCCTGAACAAAAATATGACTAACTGCAATATCTTTAACTAATATCTTTGCAGCAAAACCTAAGGAGCTCGCCTTTTCTCCTAACTGCTTAAGCTCCTCCTGTAATTCAGAAACACTAACACCCAGACGCTTCTTTTCAAGATAGCCACCCAATGCATTGGCAACAATCCTTTTTTTATCATATTGCAAAATTGTTCCTACCAAGTCATCAATAACACGGTAGCGCTGGCTTGCTGACTTCAATGTTTCTAGTGTGCGTAGGGACTTTTCTATTTGCAAACTAAGCCGGTCTAAATCTCTTACATACATTGGTAGCGAGTTTTTACTATCAATCCATACTAAGAATTTTTCATTATTTGGCGTACTATTAAGTCGTTGATAATGCGCGCCTAAAATAGGCAATTCTGATTGTGTATTAACTTTTACCACACTACCACAATCACCAAAATCATTAGTACAAAGCTTAACTAATTTAAGGACATCAATCTGAATACTGCTGATTAAACTCTCTAATGCATCACGACGCGCTTCCTTTGCTGTCGCTCCATAGCCTATCTCTTTAATTTTCACATAAGGCTGATAGTCACCCGTCGCAACAGCCGACTTAGCTTGAGCGCCTTTTGGTCCTGTTATTTCTTGCCCAATATGTTCGGTTCCTGCTGCTAACTCATCAAAAGCTGCTTGCTCCTTTTCAATATCATGAGTGAATACATTTTGACTTTCTGTAACGTCTGTTGCAACGCTGGTCTTAATGGGTGCAGAAGTACAAGACAATAATAAAAAAGACATTAAGCCCGTACAAAATATTTTTTTTGAATATACCTGCATAGCATTTAAACCCCTTCTGTTTTCATGGGTTTAAATTATACCGAGAGTTAAGCTTTTTTAAAGTAAAACTATCAAGCTGAAATAAGCAGCGTCTACTTTAACCACTCATAAATTTCAGTCAAGGCAGGATCACATTTACTGCATGTTGTTCCGCATGCGCCACCCATATCCAGTTTCTTTACTTTACCTTTAGCAATCCATTTGCTTAACATGCCACGCAGTGCATCCGCTTCCATATCAAAATGGTTTGCCATTTCCGCTAAGCTGACTCGATGCTGCTGTTTTAAATAATCACGCAATTCAGATAAAATCATAGCCCCTCCTGTTGGTGACTTTTTCTCCCTGAAAACCATAAAGCTAAAATGACCAACGCAAAAGCAATCAGCAAACCAACGACCCAATAAAGTGAAGATTCAGGGTGCTGACTAAACGTACCCAGCTGATAAAAAATAGTGGCGCTCATATAAGCAATGCCCGTTGTCCAGAGCAACACAAAAATCGTCCATTTTGTTCCGGTTTCACGCTGGATCGCTGCTGTTGCTGCAACACAAGGTGCATACAATAAAATAAACAATAAATAAGCAAATGCGCCTACCTGGCCATCAAACCTTGCTTGCATTTCACCAAAAGTTCCCGTACTTACTTCTTGCTCATCCGCTGCCGCCGCTAAGTTTTCTACATTACCAATATTCAAACCTAAGGGATCTAAAAGGCTATCTGCAATACCTGCAAAATTTTCAGGAATCGTTAATACAGCCGATAATAGAGAGGCTTTAAAATCAAACACCTCTTCTTCCTGCTCAACACCCTCTAACGCTAACTGAGTGTATAAAGCATCTAAAGTCCCAACAACGGCTTCTTTCGCTAAAACACCGGTAAAAATACCCACTGTTGCAGGCCAATTGTCTTCTTTAATGCCCATTGGTTCAAAAGCGGGGACTAAGGCACGTCCAATTTCACTCAAAACGGATGTTTGAGTGTTTTCTTGACCAAAACTACCATCAAGCCCTAAGGAATTCAGAAAATTTAAAACCAATACCATCGGCACGATTACTTTCCCTGCATTCACTAAAAAGCTTTTTAAGCGATCCCAGGTGCGAATAATAATGCTTTGAAAAGTCGGCAAATGGTAGTTAGGCAGTTCCATCACAAAAGGCATACCTGTACCCTTGAAAACGGTATGACGCATAATTAAACCTGTTAATACCGCCACGATAATGCCAATAATATATAAAGCAAAAACAATATTCTGCCCGCCTACTGGAAAAAATGCGGCTGCAAATAAGGCATACACTGGCAACCTAGCCCCACATGACATAAAGGGATTCATAATATTGGTTAAAATCCTATCGCGCCGGCTTTCTAGCGTTCGCGTTGCCATAATCGCAGGAACATTACAGCCAAAACCAACAATCATCGGCACAAATGACTTACCCGGTAAGCCTATCATACGCATAAAGCGATCAACCACAAAAGCAGCACGCGCCATATAACCGGAATCTTCTAATAGAGATAAAACAAGAAAAAGAAAACCAATAATAGGAATAAAAGTGGCCACGACTTGTACCCCACCTCCCGCACCTTGTGCTAGTAAAATAATCAACCATTCCGGCAAGGATAAAGCACTCAATATCACGGCAAAGCCATCAACAAAAATGGCCTGTGCGCTTTGATCAAAAAAATCAATAAAAGCACTGCCTATATTAATGGTAATCATAAACATCAAGTACATGACCAGTAAAAAGATAGGAATGCCTAAATAACGATTTAACACCCAGTCATCAATTTTATTGGTGGTACCTCGGCTAACTTCATGTTTTTTATTCACACAGGATTGGCTCACTTCATGCACTAAGCCATAACGTGCATCAGCCGCTAAAATATCGACCTCCTCACCGGCCATTTCTTCGATACCAATCTCTAGCTCTTCTGCTACTTGTTGCAGCTCTTTACCTGCTATTTGTTGCGCTAATGTATCCCGCTCTAATAATCTAATCGCTAACCAACGTAGATCACAATTATTTTGTGCCGCTTGATCCTCTAGCGATAAAGATAAAACGGTTATTGCACGTTCAATTTCCGCATGATATTCCACATCTAAACTAGGAATAACTTGCGCACCAGCCGCAGAATTAATTTGCTCTTTTAGAGCTTTAATCCCTCGTCGAGTAGAAGCAGAAATAGCCACGACCGGGCAACCCAACAGCCTAGATAATTGCTTAACATCCAACTCTAAACCACGCTGCTTAACAACATCCATCATATTTAAGACAACAATCATGGGGGCGCGCATTTCAATCAATTGCGATGTCAAATACAAGTTCCGCTCAATATTTGATGCATCTAAAATATTAACCACTAAATCAGAGTCTTTTGCAGCAACAAAATCTCTAGCAACCTGCTCATCTAAAGAAACTTCACTATCCGATTCTAATGAATAAGTTCCTGGTAAATCAACAACAGAAATAAGCATGCCATCTTGCTTATATTCACCTGTCTTCTTTTCTACTGTAACACCCGGCCAATTACCAACATGTTGCCGCGCACCCGTTAAGGCATTAAATAAGCTTGTTTTCCCACAATTAGGATTTCCCACCACAGCAACCGTAAAATCAGCCTTCATAAAATTTTCTCTATACTTAATATATCTGCTTCATCTTTACGCAAGGTTAACGAAAAACCGCGTAAAGTAATTTCAATCGGATCACCTAAGGGAGCAAATCGCACCACCGAAAATTCAGTTCCAGGCGTTAACCCCATTGCCAACAATCGCTTACGATAAACCCTGCCCTGCTTGCTAAAGCCAGACACACATCCCTTATCGCCTACCTTTAAGTCTTTTATACTGATATTCAAGCTTAACCTCAAACTCATCTAATTGATAATCATTCTCATTAATATTGTAAATATACCACACCTCCCTTGCTTATTCAGTCTTTTCTACAATGCCCGTCTTCCTACTTTATAATAGAAGCCACTCCTCTTTTACTTCATTACCTCTGTTTTGCTTATGCTGCCTTATTTAGACCCTCACCAGCCTAGCCAGAATTTCCCCTCATTAAGTGAAGCACTCACCGATCCCGATGGTTTATTAGCCGCGGGCGGCTGTCTTTCTAGCACCCGCCTCCTCAGCGCTTATCGGAATGGTATTTTTCCTTGGTATAGTGAAGATGACCCTATCTTATGGTGGTCTCCCGACCCGCGTTTAGTTATCTTCCCTAACCAACTACATATTTCTAAAAGCCTACAAAAAACCATCCGCAAACAGCCTTTTACGCTTAGTTTTGATAAAGCCTTTGCTGATGTCATTGCTGCTTGCTCAAACCCTCGTGCCGATGGCCTTGGTACTTGGCTTAGCCCAGAAATGCAAAACGCTTATATTCAACTCCACCAACAAGGCCACGCTCACTCCATTGAAGCTTGGGCTGATAATCAACTAGTCGGTGGCTTATATGGCATCGCTATTGGCCGCGTATTTTTTGGAGAATCCATGTTTCATACCCAAACCGATGCCTCTAAAATCGCCTTTGTTACATTAATCCAGCAACTCACTGAATGGGGTTATCAGCTAATAGACTGCCAGGTACATTCTGATCATTTAGTCAGTTTAGGCGCTGAAGAAATTCCGCGTACTCATTTCATCTCCCTTCTTAAACAGCACCGCGATAACGCACCCAACCAACAAGCGTGGCAAATATGATTTCGATTCCTTTATTTTTAGATGACAGCCATCCTTGCAGCTATTTAGACAAAAGAAATGCACAATTTGCCTATGTCCACCCAGATTTTGAGCTTAATACAGACATCTATTCAGCCTTAATTGAACAAGGCTTTCGCCGTAGCGGGAATTACACTTACCAACCCCAATGCGCGAGTTGCACTGCCTGCATTTCCACCAAACTTTCCGTGCAAGATTTTAAGCCCTCTCGCCAACAGCGCCGCGTATTAAAGAAAAATAAGGATATTCAAGTAAATATTAAACCCGCAATATTCGACGAACAACATTTTTCCTTATACCAGCACTACTTAAGCAGCCGCCATGCCGACGGTGTGATGGAAAATTCAACAAAAGAAGATTATATGGCTTTTTTTGGCTCCCATTGGTGTAGCTCTTATTTTGTCGAATTCTTAATTGAGGAAGAATTGGCAGGAGTCGCAGTCATTGACCACTTAAGCACAGGCCTTTCTGCCGTATACACTTTTTTTGATCCTAAATTTTCCAGCCGTAGCTTAGGCGTGTATGCCGTGTTATGGCAAATAGAACATGCAAAATCACTGCAATTAGACAATCTTTATTTAGGCTACTGGGTAGAAGGCTGCCAAAAAATGGCCTACAAAACAAATTACCAACCTTTACAAGGATTAATTGAACAACAGTGGCAAGATATTTAAAGAAATTATTGTGTATAATTTCGTAAAATTTTACCCCTTTTTCAGGAACCCCCCAATGAGCAATGTTTTTAGTTTTACCGGCACTATCGGCAGAGATGCAGAAGTGAGATCAACCCCAAGCGGCCAAACCGTTCTTAATGTGACCGTTGCTAATAACATCGGCTTTGGCGATAGACAACAGACACTTTGGGTGCGCGTTGCATTATGGGGAAAACGCGCAGAAGGCTCTTTTCCTAGTTACCTAAAAAAAGGCCAGCAAGTTTTCGTTTCGGGTGAGCTAACACAACGCGAATATCAAGCAAATGATGGTACAACACGCACAAGCCTAGAATTAAACGCGAATATTATTGACCTTGTTGGTGGCAAACGTAACGATCAAAATGCGCCGATGCAACAACAGCAAACTCAACAACAACCTCAAGCGCAACAAAATTACCAACAGCCTGCACAGCAAAACCAACAAACTCAGCAACAAGGCTTTGGTGCTAATGATACTTAT
The DNA here is from genome assembly GCA_028599115.1 of Methyloprofundus sp. GTDB lineage: Bacteria > Pseudomonadota > Gammaproteobacteria > Methylococcales > Methylomonadaceae > Methyloprofundus. The sequence goes on along the minus strand of JAQRMR010000007.1, from coordinate 4,398 downwards.
GATGATGTGCCATTCTAGGAGATACCTAAGACAACTTATGTAAATTATATTTATAAGGTCATATATTTATGGCCTTTTTTATTGCCTAGTGAAAATTTTTTGTAAAATTTAAATTTGCTATTAAAAAGCATGGCTATATCACCGTTAGATGTTGAAAATACCCAGACATAACCAAGGTAAGCTCCCCCTCTAAGCTACGTACCACCCTTCTTTTCAGCAATGTAAAATCAGTTGCTGCAACTAGCAAAAAACGCTGATTTTAACTGACATTAATAATAGGAAAGCTATAAGCTATTCTAGAAATAAAAATCAACACAAGCTCATTCTATCACCAGCACCCAAAATCCCCCATACTCTAGAGACCAGATAAAATTTATGTTAATCTAATTTGAACCCGCTATTCTTACTCTCAAGCATTTGTAAAACCACTTGGAGACTCACAATGAAACCCATCCTGTTAATATTAGGATTATTATTCATAGAACATAGTTTAGCAGCGCCTGCAAAGCAACCAACAATGGCGGTGCTACCTTTTCAACTAAGCTCTGTTATTGATACAACGAACATTGGCGATCTCGCTATAACTAGGAGCCTCACAGAGCAAGAATTCTCTAATCAGTTAATCCAATTTTTAACAAAATCTCGAAAATTCAACCTATTAACACGCTCACAGGTTAATAAAATTATGGCGGAAAACCGGTTGACCGAATCAGATTGGGCTGAACCTGGACAATTTGAATTAATGGGCAAACTATTGGTTGCTGACTATTTAGTCACAGGTACTATTAACCGTTTTGAGACCAATGCAATTAACAGCAATATTGTCATTACTGGAGAAACTACCCCTCGACTCGTCACTACCTTTAAAAGTCAGTTTCAGGTCATCGAAAGTAGCACTGGAAAGATTGTTTTAGCCAATCAAATCATTAGTAAATTCAAGCTTTCAGATATAAGGCGCGAAATTCCTTCTTCTGAAAGAAAATATTGGACAACTGCTGATTATAAAGACCTTATTTTTACTAAAATCTCCACAGAAATGGGGAATGCTATTCTCTCAGGCATTTACCCTATTAAATTAATAAAGGTTCTTAATAATGAAGTGATACTCAACCGGGGGAAAGGCGCAGGACTTGAAATAGGCTCCCAGTGCATTGTCTTCAACCTAGGTGAAGCAATGATTGATACTGATACGGGTGAATCTCTGGGTGGATTTGGGTCACAAGTAGGCTTAATAGAAGTCACGTCTATTGAAGGGAAGTTTAGTAAAGCAAAGATTATATCTAGCTCGCAATCTATGCAAGTAGGCAATGTTTGTAAACCTCAAAAAAAACAAGTACAGAAAGATGAGGCTGCCGCTTACCCTAGAGTGACTCCAGGCTGGTAATAATGCCATTAAATAATTTAAATAGCTTATTACTTCCCCCCTTTAAAGAAGAGCTTTATGCCTAAAAACATTCTCATTCAATCAAAGCCTCTACTTGCTATCATCATTTCTGTTTTTTTTATATCTGGCTGCTCTTCAGTAACAGATGCACGAAAACAAAAAATGCCGATAATGCAAACCTATTATTCAGGCGATATAGAAACTGCCGCCACAGATTTAAGCCAAAAAAGTGAGGATCGAGAAGATTCCGGCGATGAGTTAATGTGGCTTTTAGAAGCAGGTACAAGCAGCTTTATTGCAGGGGACTATGATACCAGCTTACTTTTTTTTGAAAAATCAGAGCGTTTAATTGCAAATTTTGATGAACGTGCAAAACTAAATGCTCGTGCAGCAGGGGCTGAAGTTGGCTCAGCGATCACTAACCCAAATGCATTACCCTACAAAGGCATGTACCTTGATAGAGTCATGCTAAATGCTTATAAAGCGCTTAATTATTTAGCACTAAAAAAGCCCAATAGTGCACAAGTAGAAATTCGTAGAATGCGTGAGGCACAAAAAAAGGTCGTGCAATTATTTGCTGATGAAATACGTAATAGTGAAGAAGAAATTAATGCTCAGGCTCTAAAAAACCAAGAAAAAAGTACCAGTTTAGGTGGGGAAAATGCCAATATACCCTTTAGTGAAATCATTAAAAACCCTAAGATCAATGAGGCCTACTCAACATCCGCAAGAAAATCTAACGTCCTTTATGCCAGCTTAGCTAACCCCTTTATTAGCTACTTATCTGCACTCGGCTACTTAATGGAAAATAACTATGGGGAAGCATTAGTCGATTTCCGTAACCTTTATAAGATGAACCCAAATAGCTCATTAACTCAAAGGAGCTATGTTAGCGCTGCCAATAAAATAGGCTCTCAAATCCCTGAAGAACTCATCTCAGTTAAACCATACCCTTACTCCCTGAACAATAAAATTGCCTATGTCATCTTCTTTAATGGCCGCGCTCCGGCTCTTAAACAAGAAAAGTTCCAAATACTTTTCCCTTACGTTGGTTATACGGGGCTAGCTTACCCTCAATATGAATATTTCCCTTCTCTATTGAGTGGGCTAGATGTAGGTTATTCCTACCATGGCGTTAACCAACTAACGATGACGGAACAAGTCTCAGATTTTGACGCGATTATGTCACAAGAATATCACGACAAACTTCCCGCTATGATTACTCGTTTAGTCATTTCTACTTTAACCAAAGAAATAGCGAGTTATGCCATTGTTGAAGCATCAAGGCAAGCAGGCGGTAGCTATGGACATATAGGCGCGCTTATTGCAACCGGCGTTTATAAGTATATGTTTAATACTGCCGACACCAGAGGCTGGGAAACTTTACCTCAAGAAGTTCAAGCAGCTCACGTACCAATTCCAGATGATGGCATCATAAAAATCAACCCAATTGGCGCACCCGTAACACTCAAGACTGAAATAAAAATAAAACCCGAAACAAATATTGCCATTGTTTTTGTAAGAGGTTTATCAACAAATAAACTTATTTATAAATTAATTGAATTGTAATAGCATCAACGACATAAATCACTAACATCACTCAAAGAGATTAACTATGAAAAAACTTATGATTGTTTTAAGTAGCATCATGCTACTTGCTTGCCAAGCCACTGTTAATACGGTGGATAATAAAAAAAAATCTATGCAAAGAGAAGCCGTTGATGTCTCCAATGTGAGTACTGATAGCTTCTTAGAGGGACGGTTAACTATTGTTCGTGTTGATAAAAGTGAACAAAACGATGGCCTACTAAAAGTCCAAGTGACCGTTATCAATAACCGAACAGGATTTTGGGCGCAACTGGGGTCTTGGTTTATGGGGGACAACCCTTATCAAGTCGCCTATCGTTTTACTTGGTTAGATAAAGACGGTATGGAAGTTGAAACAGCGGCAAGTACTTGGCTACCTAAAACCATTATTCCAGGAGATACCGTCCGCTTTAAGGCCATATCCCCTAACCCTCGCTGCAAAGATTTCAGTCTAGCAATTAGAGAAAATGACAACGCACGCAGCTAACCTTTTTAATCCTAAATAACTTTTAACTAAAAACCAGAGAAATATGATGATAACGAAAAAAATAATTTCACTACTTGCTATTAGCAGTACTGTCTTTTTATTAACCGCTTGTGGAAGTTCAGCACGGCGCATTGATGCAACGGGAAATGATGGCGTTATTTCAGTCAACGAAATTGATTTTAAAGATTGGCAAATTGCTGCTGAAAAAGGCATCACCTCTTTATTATCTTCAGGCGTATTAAGCCGTAGTGATGGCCGTAAAAGTATTTTAATGATTAGCACTATTAAAAATTCTACAACACAACATATTAATACACGCATTTTAACGGACAAAATTAGACAAGCTATTTTACGCTCAGGTAAAGCCTTAACAACAACAGCCATAGGTGGAAATGGCCCCGATGATATGGCAAGTAAACAAGTACGTGCTTTAGATGAAGATGATATGTTTAATCAGTCCACAGTACAAAAATCAGGAACAGCCATTGCTCCAGATATGAGTTTTTCTGGTGAAGTTGTGCAACAACAAGCGTCTTCAGGTCGAATCAAAGAATCTTATTTCTTTTTTCATATGGCATTAACAGACTTAGCAACAGGGCTAGCTGTCTGGGAAGATAATGTAGAAATTGTTAAACAAGGCAAAAAACCGCTACTCGGTTGGTAATGTATTGACTTGGCTCCTAAGTTCAATTTGGGAGCCTCAATAGCTAGCAAAATCAGCACAGTAAAACTCTATTAAAACGAAAGCCTCAGGCTTCACAGCATAAATACAACTCTCAAGTACCGCCACCGTTGCTATTATTTACTGATGTTACGCAGCCGTTATAAATTTTATGTCACTCATCATCTACTCTATTGGATAGAGTGTTTTTTATCCTGTCATTGTGTGACTTTTCCCGTATTCCGTTCCTCCATACGGGCTACATTGGCACGATATGCG
>JAQRMR010000069.1:1865-4782 GCA_028599115.1 Methyloprofundus sp. | reverse complement strand
CCCGTATTCCGTGCCTCCATACGGGCTACATGCTGGAGAGGGCTAGGAGCAAAGACCCCTCAAACATAACTGATGATGATAATCATTTGCATTTACCTTTATGCTTATCTATACTATCACCCACAGCAAGTTTTTTATCTTTAGATTAGGAGCAAGGAATGAATTTCAACAAAAAGTCACTGGTATTATTTTCAATTTTGGCATTATCTAGCCATTATGTCAGTGCCGCTGACACCCCTCCAACAACAGAGGAAATGTGGAGCATTATAGAGGCTCAACAGGAACAGTTAGATACTATGAAGAAAACACTGGAGGAAGCTCAGGCAAAGCCCCCTCTCACAGAAAAAGATCAGAGCCAACAACAAACGAATGCAGAGGTTGAGGAATTACAGCACAAAACAAATGTCTTAACCGAAGCTGTTGAAAGTATGCGTACTGCATTGATTTTACCTGAAGAGAAGGAGCTAAAAAGTAGCTATGGTTTAGGGCCGGCCGCATCGAAGGTTTATCAAGTGGATCAAGGGCTGTCGATAGGCGGTTATGGTGAGATAAACTACCAGGCACTAGTTGATGATAAAGGGTCTAAAAATGATAATGCTGACCTTGAGCGTTTTGTGCTTTATTTGGGGTATAAGTATAATGACTGGCTTATTTTAAATAGTGAACTTGAAATTGAACACTCATCAACCAGTAAGAAGGGTTCGGTTTCTATGGAAATGATGAGCCTGGATTTTTTAATTGATCCTATGTTCAATGTTCGTGCCGGTTTGATGCTGACTCCTATGGGCTTTGTGAATCTGATTCATGAACCTCCCTTTTATTTTGGTAATAATCGCCCGGAAGTAGAGCGTCGTATTATGCCCAGTACTTGGCGTAATATCGGGGGGGGACTTTTTGGAGAAATTACCCCAGAGCTCACTTATACTGCGTATGCTATGAATGGTCTAAGAGCAAGTGGTTTTGGTTCTAAAGGAGTGCGCGGAGGTAGACAGAAGGGCTCAAAAGCGTTTGCAGAAGATTGGGCTTTCGTAGGTCGTATGGATTACACACCTTCAGCAGTTCCAGGTTTAACCTTAGGGGGATCAAGTTATGTCGGTAACTCTGGGCAAGGTGAGGTCGGCGCCAATGTTCTAACTCAGATTTATGAAGCGCATATGGAATGGAAATACCATGGTTTTGAGACGCGTGTGCTTGGATCCTGGGGACATATCGGCGATGCAGCAACGTTAAGTGAAAAAAACGGTGAAACAATTGGTAGCTCAAATTATGGTGTATATGCTGAAGCTGCCTATGATATCTTGCCGCTTATTCTTAACGACACTTCACAATATTTAGCGCCTTTTTTCCGTTATGAAAAATTTGATACGATTGCAACAGCACCAACGGGTTTTGCTGATGATTTAAGTTACGAGCAAGATATTTTTCAGGTCGGACTTAACTATAAGCCTATCCCTGAAGTGGTTATTAAGTTAGATTATCGAAATAGAAATGCTAAAGAAGGCACCGTTCCTGATGAAATTAATATAGGCTTTGGCTTTATTTTTTAAGGACTCGTTTTCATGCGCTGTATTTACGACCACAGCAGTTATATTCCACAGCTGTGGTCGTGTAAGGAATAGAGCACTCCCCCCTGTTTAAAAGGTAACAGGGACGGTAAATATTTACTTATATTAGCCTAAGCTGAATTCAGGTTAAAATAGTGCAAGTATTTATTTTAAACGAGCATTGTGCTTACTCTCCTGACTGTTAATATGAAATTTTCTAAAAGCCGTTATCTGTTATTTTTTCTCCTATTGTCATCGCTGGTAGCAATACCTGCCTATGGCAAAATTTATTATAGTAAGCAGGAAGCGATGGAACTCGCTTTTGGCTCAGAAGCCGAAGTAAAAATGTTATCTTTATTTTTCAAGGATGATGAAGTTCAGCGAATTCAACAACTGGCGCGGGTTAAGCTTGATTCTTCCTTATTCACTTTTTATGTGGGTAAAAAAGCGGGGGAAATATTAGGTTATGCAGCAATAGAATCACATAAAGTACGTACTAAGCCAGAGACTTTGCTGGTTCTTCTCAATGCGCAGGGTCAATTGATTAAGGTGCATACCCTGGCTTTTCATGAGCCACCGGAATATCAGCCTTCAGAGCGATGGTATGCACAATTATTCAATTTACCACTTGAGGAGATAAGTTTTAGAAAAGAAATACAGGGTATTTCCGGTGCCACTTTAAGTAGCCGGGCTGCGTTGGACAGTGTGCGTAAGGTGCTTGCAGTGTATCAGATCGGTGTGGCGGAGAAACAATAATGCGATTTTTTGTTACCGGCGAGCAAAACCGCCAACTGCTACTCAACTCATTGATTTTGATGTTTTTGGGTTATATTCTGTTACTTTGGATTAGCAATGGTCTCATGTATTTCCATAAAATGGATTTAACACCTGCGTCGGTGGTAAATTATTATCTCGGTTCTGAGGAAGATTTTACCCAGCCTAAAAGTTACCAGAGTATGCTGGAAGTTTCGCATTTTCATGTATTTGCCATGGGTATGCTGGTGCTGACACTGACGCATTTAATGATTATGACCAATATATCAATGATTCTTAAAGTGTGGCTGAGTGCATTGGTTTATCTATTTACGATTGCTGATGAGGTGGCAGGCTGGCTAGTCCGGTTTGTGCACCCTGATTTTGCCTATTTTAAAATAGCGAGCTTTCTTATTTTAGAAGCCTCACTCATGGCATTGATTATTTTAGTGAGTATTTCTTTGCTATATGCACGCCGAAAGATGTAAATGGCGTGGTTCAAGCCGCTCACGCAGGTATTGATAAATCAAACGCTTTCAAGCTGGCTTTTTTCCCTACACTTAACGGTGACATAATTCGTAGGCCGGAATAGCGTCAGCATTTTTCGGCGCTGCTGGCAT
>JAQRMR010000069.1:0-1765 GCA_028599115.1 Methyloprofundus sp. | reverse complement strand
GGTGATTCTATTAAGGTGGAAAACGCTGCGCTATTCCACCCTACGCGCTATTTTATTTTCTCAGCTTGTGGATTTATCAGGCGTGTTATTAATATTTCTTAGCCTAAGTGGCCTATGGTTTTGGCTGCGCACTTATACAAAACCTAGCTCAAGAAATATCAATAAGAAATAGGAAGAGCTGCTCACATTTAGTCAATTGCAAGGCAGAAGCTCAAAATATACGAGGGTATTTAAGCGCTTCCAGCGCGGTAATATTGGCTGAACATGCTTAAAGGCATGAGGCTTTGGCAGCCTCATCCCTTGTCTCAAACCGCTTTAACTAAACACCTCTGGCGTTTCTTTTTCTTTATTCAACATATTAAATGTTTTAGTCGCCAGTAAAATAGAGCAACTATAAATTAAAGTGGAGCTCACATAAGCAGGATAATATTTCGCAACTCGTTGTGCATATTCTACAATTGATAAATCAGGGAATTTACCTGATAACCAATAAAAACTACCATTAGAAATAAAGAAAGCAATCGTTGCTGAAGCGAATAATAAAACCAACTGAATACTCACATCACCTGTTTTAAAGCTAGTATATTTCTTGCTCCAATGCCCTGCCAAAAAGACTGTTGCATAAGTAGGGATTAAAAAGATATAAGCAGGTGAAATACAGTAATCACTCACATTCCAGTGGGTAATCGCCACATAATCTAATAACGCAGCTTCAGCTAATAATATGCCTAAGCTCATTACCCCGCCGGTAAAAATTCCTGCTAAATAAAAGACCGCTAATGATGCATCAGGTAAACTAATCGCACTACCAAAATGATCTGAGCGTGTTAAAGCCATCAATATGGTTAATGCACAAAGTGCTATATATTTTGTATTTTTCTGTACCCAGTTCATAAAAACCTCTTAAAGTTGTGGAGCGTATTTAAAGTTAAAGAAAACGGTTACGCCTTCAGAATTGTAACCTGAAGCGGTTTGATATTGTGTATTTAAAATATTTTTAACGGAACCTTGTAAAGTAAATTGCTCTAGCAATTGATATTCCGCTCTTAAATCCCAAGTCACAAAAGAGTCGATTGCGCGCGTATTTTGTAAATCATCAAAACGTCGGCCTTCAAAATTAACCGTTGTTCCAATACTTGCATCACCAAATTGTCTATCGACATCAATACGAAAAAGCTGCTGTGCTCGCCGCGCTAAGGTGTTGTTATAGGTTGCAACATCTTTACTTTTTGGGTCTAAGGCATTGTAATTAAGCTGTACATCAAAATCATAAATTTGCCCGCCAACAACCGCTTCTATCCCCATAATTTGCGCTTTACTTAAATTATTAGGTAAAAAGATACTGCTATCATAAGCAATCATATTATCAATGTTGGTTAAATAACCATTCAAAGACCAATTCCATTGGCTATGCTCTCCACTAACACCCACCTCATAACTTTCTGATTTCTCAGGGCTCAGCTGACTATTACCAAAACCTGGGTAATAAAGCTCATTGAAAGTCGGTGCTTTAAAACCTGTTCCATAAGAGGCAGAAACTAAGATGCCATTGTTAAAGGCGTATCCCCAAGATGCATTCCAAGTGCTATTTTGCCCAAACTGCTCATTATGATCACTACGATAAGCTAGTTGAACTTGGTTTTGCATAAACTCACCTTGATACTGAATAAAAACAGCATGATTATTGCGTGAAGTTTCCGCATAACTATTACTACTTTCAATAGAATCATCTAAAAAATCATAACCTAATGAAACAATATGTTCA
>JAQRMR010000068.1 GCA_028599115.1 Methyloprofundus sp. | reverse complement strand
ACTTTAGCACCTGTTTCTAAAGGGAACCTCTCGGTCCTTCCTGGCCCTTGGATACATGAATACCCCTCATTACAAAACTACCCTCTCTATATAGAGCGCCGTAAAAACTCTAAATATTTCTCAATTTTTGATGGTAATGCTGAAAGCCTTGCGGTGGCTTTATTGGCAAAACAGTTTCCGGTTTTTACCTATACTCAGCTGGATGGTGTGGGGAAAGAAGAGTATGTCAAAGTTATATCATCAGCGATTAAATTTTCATCAAGTTACGAGCAGTTTTTAGCATGTAGGGGAAATTTAATACCTTATGCATTAAAGTCTTTTCAAGATAAGGTTTTTTACTATCCTGAAGGTAGCTCAACCATTAATACAAGTCATGCTTCAGAGTTAGATAAAATAGCTTACTATTTAAAAGCGCTACCCAAAGCTAAGTTAGTCTTTGTCAGTGAAACTTCAGCTATAGGGAAAATAGATAGAAAATCATATGAACGCCGAACAAAACAGCTAATTAAATATTTGGTTAAAAAAGGGATAAAAAAAAGTCGTATTACCGTTAAGCCCAGCTTTTCTATTGCGAATATAGAGACACAAATAAATATTGTTCGGACGCACATCTTTGGCCCCGATATCCTAAAAACATATAAGTATGCGGAGGGGCGTTTTTATTTAACCAAGCAGGCTAAAAAGCGGCTCAAGCTTGTAGCTAACTATATGCAGGTGCAGAAAAAGCCATTAGTTATACATGCGCATAGTGATAGAACAGCTAGCCGAAAAAATTACACAAGGTTGTCCAAGTTGCGCGGAGAGATTGTTGAAAAATATTTATTAGCGCAAGGTGTTGCCCCAGAAAAAATAATAGTTCGCGCTTATGGAACGAGTAGACCGCTTGCAACGAACCGAACGAGAGAGGGGAGAGCGTTGAATCGACGTATCGTTTTAAGCTTTCCTTTTTGATTTAATTAGACTTTTTTATTTTTAATTTATTTTTTTTAAAAATATACAATTTTTTTCTTGAATTGGGTGCCTATATCACACATAATAGCTGTTCTTCAACGCATTGGTTGTCGACATTATGGTTACTGTGTCGGTCCTCTCGCAACGATATTCTGTCAACTCCGCCAGGCCCGGAAGGGAGCAACGGTAGCAGAAGATTCGTGTGCCGAGATGTGGCTGGCATGGTTTCCGCCCAAATCCCCTATATTTCTACTCTGCCATGAGTCATCAAGTACTCGCCAGAAAATGGCGTCCACATAATTTCACTGAAATTGTTGGTCAAGAGCATGTTAGCCAATCCTTAGTTAATGCCTTACAGCATAATCGATTACATCACGCTTATTTATTTACTGGAACACGTGGTGTTGGTAAAACAACCATTGCTCGAATTCTAGCTAAAGCAATCAACTGTGAAAACTTACAAGACTTTAATCCCTGTGGTCAGTGTGCATCATGCCAAGCGATTGATGAAGGCCGTTTTTTAGATTTAATAGAAGTTGATGCGGCATCACGCACAAAAGTTGAAGACACGCGAGATCTTTTAGATAACGCTCAATATGCGCCTAATCAAGCAAAATATAAAGTGTACCTGATTGATGAGGTACATATGCTTTCAGGACATAGCTTTAACGCTTTACTTAAAACCTTGGAAGAACCACCTGAGCATGTAAAGTTTTTATTAGCGACGACCGATCCACAAAAAATTCCTGTTACTGTTTTATCGCGCTGTTTACAGTTTAATTTAAAACGCCTTAGCCCTAGTCAAATTAGCCAGCAAATGGCTTATATTCTAGGCGAAGAACAAATTCCTTTTACAGAGCCAGCGATTAAGCTATTAGCGCGTAGCGCTGATGGTAGCATGCGTGATGGTTTGAGTCTGCTTGATCAAGCGATTGTATTTGGTGATGCTAATGTTAACGAAGATGTTGTTAATAATATGCTAGGCACGATGGCGCAGCAGCCCGTTGAGCTATTATTACAACTTCTTGCAAATTCTGATGTTGTGGGGCTTTTGCAGCAAGTACAAGAGATTTCTGAGTTATCGCCAGATTTCCTGAAGTTACTGCAGCAAATGATAGAAATTTTACATCAGCTCACACTGGCTAAAATAGCACCAGATTTTGCTAGTGCAGAGGATGGTGAGCTACTAACAGAATTAAGTTCGTTATTTTCTGCGGAAGAGTTACAGCTGTATTATCAAATTGCTTTAGTTGGTCAAAAAGATTTAAGTTTAGCTCCGAATCCTAAAACTGGGTTTGAAATGCTGCTGCTACGCATGTTGACATTTAATCCTGTAAAAAATGGGGTTGTAGCAGCTCCCTTAGCCCCTAAGCCACAAACACCTCAAGTGACAGCCGCTTTTTCTGCTGTAAACCCCATTGAAAATACAAAGCCTGCACCTATAAGTAGCCCAATAGTAGTGGCCGAACAAAGCTCAGGGTATGAGTGGAGCGCTATTGTTAAAGCACTTAATGTTTCTGGTTTAACGCGTGAACTGGCGAATAACTGTATTCTTGAAAGTGTTGATGACAAAGTTTGTCAGTTAGTCTTAGATCCTAAACAAGTAAGAACGCCACGACAAGAAGAAAAGTTAGAAGCAGCCCTGCAAAATTACTTTGCTAAACCAATAAAATTAATTATTAAAGCTGAAAAAGTCTCGCAAGATACGCCAGCGGTACAAATTCAGCAAGCTAAAGTCGATCGACAACAAGAAGCAGTTAATTCGATTGAAACAAGTGACAATATTCAAGCATTGAAAACTAATTTTGATGCACGCATAATTCCAGGCTCAATAGAGCCGATAGATAAAAAAGAGGACTAGATATGAAGGGTGCATTAGGCAACATTATGCAGCAAGCGCAGAAAATGCAAGAAGACATGCAGAATGTTAAAAAAGAACTTGCAGCAATGGAAGTTACCGGTGAGTCTGGCGGTGGCATGGTGAGTATTTTAATGACTGGCTCAAGAGAAGTCCGTAAAGTTTCTATTGATGACGCTTTAGTGGGCGATGATAAGGAAATGCTTGAAGATTTGGTTGCTGCAGCAATTAACGATGCCGTTCATAAAGTGTCAAAAATCAAAAAAGAAAAAATGGCAGATGTCACATCTGGCATGCCATTGCCTCCTGGCTTTCAAATGCCATTCTAATGTCGCAAAAATTAGGCTTGTTAACCGAGCTTATTGATGCACTTTGCTGCTTGCCTGGTGTCGGGCCTAAATCAGCGCAGCGTATGGCACTACATTTGTTTCAACGCGATAGAGGCGGTGCTGAGAATTTAGCAAAAGTCCTGCAAGTTGCCGTTAATACTCTTCAATATTGTAAGCAATGCCGTACTTTATCTGAGCATGAGTTATGTGAGCTTTGTCGTAGTCCTAAGCGAGATGAAAAAACAATTTGTGTTGTAGAAAGCCCCGCCGATGTTTGGGTGATTAATCAAGCGAATAATTACAAAGGTCAGTTCTTTGTGCTTAATGGGCGTTTATCGCCCTTAGATGGCGTTGGTCCTGAAGAAATTGGCTTGGATATTTTAGAGCAACAGTTAGAGACGAATAAGGTTACGGAGCTTATTTTAGCAACTAATGCCACCGTTGAAGGTGAAGCAACAGCGCACTTTATAGCGCAAATTGCACAGCAATATAAGATAAAAGTAAGTCGATTAGCGCATGGTGTCCCTGTTGGTGGAGAACTTGAGTTTTTAGATAGCTCTACATTAGCGCATGCGTTTACTGGTAGGCGAATTATTGAGTGAGAAAGTGATGAGTGATTGTTTATTTTGTAAAATGGTAGAAAAAGAAATAAGCCCTGATATTGTTTATGAAAACGAGCAGGTACTGGCTTTTAGGGATATTAATCCGCAAGCCCCAGTGCATATCCTGGTTATTCCTAAACAGCATATTAGTACTTTAAATGACTGCGATCAGCCTGAATTAATGGCTACTTTATTACAAACAGTGATTAAAGTTGCTAAGCAGGAAGGTGTTGAGGAATCAGGCTACCGCACAGTTATCAATTGTAATAAAGATGGCGGCCAAGAAGTCGGACATTTACATATTCACTTATTAGCAAAGCGACAAATGCAATGGCCTCCTGGCTAGGTTTTGCAGTAACTTCTCATTATCCACAGGATCAAACTCCTGAATAAATGGAACGCAGGTCTTTAGCCTGCATTGATTCAGCGGCAGGCTAAAGGCCTGCGTTCCAGTGCCCGTTGATAATGAGAAGTTACGTTTTGCATAAGTAACGACTTAATGTTAGTGGGTTTTATTACGCCTCTAAAGGTAGGGAGCGTAATAAAACTCTTAGCTAGTGATTAAAATTGTGAAGCAATTTGTGATTGGATTTTATTTGCCATCGCTTTACTATTGTCAGCATCACGAATGGGGCGGCCAATGACAATATAATCTGCTCCATTTTGGAAGGCTTGTTCAACAGTGACAACACGCTTTTGATCATCTTCTACACGATTATCAACGGGGCGCACGCCGGGAGTGATAACTAATAACTTTTGGTCTAAATTTTTACGCAGCATGGGAACTTCCAATCCAGAAGAAACAATTCCATCACAGCCAATTGTTAAAGCACGTTTAGCACGCGATAAAACTAAATTTTGTACATCACACTGAAAACCTAAGTCATCCAAGTCACCGCGATCTAAGCTGGTTAAGGCAGTGACAGCTAAAACCTTTAAATCACCTTTATCTTTCGCAGCAGCTTCCATAATTGAATCATTTCCATGGATAGTTGCCATATCCACGCCTTTACTACTTAAGGCTTTAATTGCTCTACCGACGGTTGCGGGAATATCAAAAAACTTAAGATCAACAAAAATTTTCTTATCGCGAGCCTTTAGCCACTCGATAAATGCAAAATAATCACCTGACATGAAAATTTCCATACCGACTTTATAAAATACAACGGAGTCTCCAAGTTCCTCAACCATAGATTTAGCTTCATCGATACTAGGGAAGTCTAATGCCATAATTAGGCGCTCATTAGTCGGTATGTTTTTTTGAGAAATAAAGTTTTGAGTCATAGTTATTTGAAGGTTGTAATTACGATTCGTTTTTTCTAAAAACGAGTATGTTGTGAATTTTTATATACATAAGCAAGCCTAAATACTTAGTTTTATTTTAGTATTTGGGCTTGCTTAGTCGCACGTTGAATCTAAATAAATTCGACAAATGTTTTTAGCCCAGCAGTGGCCGATTAACACATATTATAGAGTTGCTATGATAGCTTACAAGGTTGATAATGTGAAATGGTAAATGCTTCAGCAGGCTAGTCCAGCAAGGTTATAATAAGAAAGTGAATCATAATTATTTCGATCATCTAAACTGAAATTCAGCTATTAATAAAGGGAATGAAAAAATTAATTAATCTCTTTCGTATCGCTTTTTTTGCAAATAAAGCACGGCGCAATCAAACAGAGAATGAACGTTTATTAGCGCAACAAGCATTAGTTAAAATCCTTGCTGATAGCAAAGGATTGGCAATGAAAGTGGGGCAATTATATGCTGATACAGATGGAAAAAATGCTTTTCAAGAATTGCTTCAAGAAGTCGAGCCTTTACCATTAAAGAAAATTTTACCGGTATTAAATGCAAGCTTAGGCTTTCCTGCAAAAGACGTTTTTAAAAAAATAGAAGAAGCTAAATCTGCGGCGTCTTTAGGGCAGGTTCATTTTGCCGAACTTAAAACGGGTGAAAAAGTTGCGATTAAAATTCGTTACCCTAATATTACATCAGCAATAGAGACAGAGTTGCAAGTTGCTGGCTTACTTCCAGAAATTGGACCAGTAAAGCAGTGGGGATTTGATCTTAAATCCTATAAAATAAATTTACGCAATAACATGCAACGTGAGTTAGATTATTTATCAGAAGCCAGTAGGCAAGATGCATTTTCTAAAGCCGTCAATGTTAAAGGCTTGATTACACCAGATGTCTACCTAGATCTATGTAGAGAAGGTGTTTTGGTGCAATCGAGAGCTTCAGGGGTATTGATTAGTAAAGTAAAAGACTGGCCTAAATATGACCAGCAAGTGATCGGGGAAATATTATTAACCACCTTATTTAAAAGTTTATTTGTGGCAGGTGACGTGCATGCAGACCCTCATGCTGGGAATGTATTTTATGATTATGATGCAGCGGGGCACCCTATTGTTAGTTTATTAGACTATGGCTGTACGGTTTCTATTTCTGAACAAAAAAGAAAAGCGTTACTTAAATTGATTGTTGCTTGTCGATTAAAGCAGCATACTAACCCAATGGACTGTTTTGTGGCGTTAGGGTTTAATGCAGACAAATTATCACATATACAAGGGGCATTACCTTTGCTGTGCCAATACCTATTTGAACCTTTCTTAATAGATCAGCCTATGGATCTTTCTTGTTGGCAATTAGAAAGTAACATAAGCAAACTACTAGCAGAAAAACGTTGGTGGTTTCGCTCAGCAGGGCCTGCTGATTTATTATTGTTAATGCGAGCTTTCCAAGGATTGGTTGAGCAGTTAAGTTATTTAAATGTACGCCTCAATTGGTGGGATGTATTACAGAAAACGCTAGGAGAAGGGGAAATTAAGCGAGCAGTTGACTTTAATTTACCTGTTATTGAATTAAAAGATTTTGCAGCAACAGCCTGTTTTTCGGAGCAGTCTGCAAAACTAAAGGTTCAAGTATTAGAAAATGAAAAAATGCTAGTCTCAGTCACATTACCGGCTGAAGCAGCAATGGAATTAGATCAAATTATGCCTGAAGATATAACGACATTGTTAAAGGCAAGTGCTGATATTAACCTTGAAAAGATAATGACTCATTTACGGCTAAATGGCTTAAGTCCTCAGACTTTGTTTGAGCTTAAAAATGGAGAAAAAGAGTATAAAGTTTGGTTGGACTGACTTGCATAAATATATTGCAGCAGTTACACAGCATTATTTACAGTCTCTGAAATAACGGTAGTTTACTTAAACTTATTGTCTCGTTATTTTAAATACTCAGAGCTAGTCAAAGATTTCATAAATTCCACTAAATCGTTTTTTTCTTCATCGGTTAAATGTAAAGGAAAAATAGCAGGGTCTAAAAATAGGTTTTTATTACCGCCTTTATCATAATATTCAATAACCTCTTCTAAGGTAGCTAAACTGCCATCATGCATATAAGGGGCAGTTAATGCAATATTGCGTAAAGTGGGGGTTTTAAACTTGCCTATATCTTTAATAATATGAGTCACATTAAAACGGCCTAACTCAGATTTTTCTTGATTATTTAAAGGGTAGTTTTCTGATTTTTTTAATGCTGTTACTAATTCAGTTTCTATAGGCTGTAAAATTTTAGAGCCTACGCCAATATTATAAAAACGGTTATCTGTGAAGAGTGCATTATTCCATGATATTTCATGACAGTTTGCGCAATTGCCTTTACGTTTAAAGATTAGTAAGCCGCGCGCTGCACTTTTTGATAACTGTGACCTATCTTGTGCAAAATAATATTGATCAAATTTTGAGTTTCCTGAAACTAGAGTACGTTCAAAGCTCGCAAGGGCTTTTGCAATATGTTGACTACTAATTTCTGCTTCTGAAACCTTAAATATTTTTTGAATTTGTTGTTTGTAATGTGCATTTTTTAATACGATAGATAAGATTTCATGTTGGCTTTTTAAGCCATGTTCAATCGAATTTAGCATCGGTTGTAATGCTTGATCTTCAAGACTACTAGCCCGACCATCAACAAATAATGTTTCAAAAAAAGCTGCATTAACAATGGTAGGCGCATTACGTGTGCCTGTTAAGCCTGAGATACCCGCCGCTGTTTTTTTTCCATCTGTAAAGGCCAAATCTTTTAAATGACAGCTTGCACAGCTGATTTTTCCATTTTTACTAAACTGTGGATCATTGAATATTTGCTGACCTAAAGAAATTTTATCCGGTGTTTGTAAGTTATTGGCAGGAATAATAAGAGCTGGTAAGCCTAAGTTATTATTGGCAAAAATAGCTGGGGATATAAGGAACAGAATAAACCGCAAATAAAGCATAAAAAAACCTCAAAAAAAAGGGGATGATAAAATCATCCCCTCTATTGTGTAGATTAAATCAAAAGATGATTAGAGATTAATCTTGTTCAGGCATGTCTTGAACAATCATGATGTATGGTTCGCCCAGTGGAAATTTATCTTCTGGTTTTTTAAAGTAAACTACTTTACCGTAAGTTTCGTTAACAGCTGGTAAAATCTTAGCGGCTTCTTCAGCTGTTAAATCAGGAAAAGTTGCATGAGCACGTGGAACTTCAACTAAATGATAATGCCAGTAGCCTTTTTCTTCTTCAGGAAGAGAGTTGTATTGAGCTGTTGTAATAATGTACTCAAAACCAATAGGCTTATCTTGGTCTTTCATTCCAGAGTGGAACATTAAGCAGATAAATGTGCCATCGTCATAAGCTTTACAGTGGTGATGCACAATCATTTGTAACTTAGGATCATGAACGCTATGAGTATCTGGTTTTAAATGACGGATAGCTTGAATATGTAGATCATTAAAACCTAGGTGGTTTGGGTATTCTTTTTGGCGTGGGTTTAAGGTTTCATTATATAGTTTAGGCTCTTCAACAATGTTTACTTTTTCTGTTGATGCACAACCGACAACAACCGATAGCAGAGTTGCTATGAGTAAGAATTTAGTTTTCATTAATATTTCCCAAAAATTTTTATTATTAGAATGAGTGAAGTAGGTTTATCTAAAACACTTAATTAGAATATACCAATATACATACCAAGTAAAGCACTAGGTAATTATTTTTTGTTTTTAATTGTTATGAAATTTTATTTTTAATTTTTTCCAGCTTTGTTGGCAATCGTCTATGACTAAATAAAGAGAAGGAATTAAGATTAAGGTAATTAAGGAAGCAAAGAGAATTCCAAAGCCAATGGAGACGGCCATAGGGATTAAAATACGCGCTTGACGTGATGTTTCTAAAATCATTGGAGCTAAGCCAAAAAAGGTGGTCAAAGTGGTTAATATAATAGGTCTAAAGCGTTGAATAGCTGCAGATTTAATGATTTTATGGGTCGATAAACCGCCTTTTTGTTGCAAATTTACGGCATGACTAATAAGAACTAAGGCATCATTCACAACAATACCAGATAACGCCACAATGCCTAGCATGCTTAAAATACTTAAGCTTAAGCCCATTAATATATGTCCAATTAGGGCGCCAATAATGCCAAAGGGAATACTAATAATCACAATAATCGGCAGAGTGTAGCTTTTAAATGGAATAGCTAACATGGCATAAATAGCCAATACGGCAAAAACAAAGCTAAGCTTTAAGCTACCTAAGCTTTTACTAATATGTGCTTGTGAGCCTTCAAAACTAAACTGTAAGCCTGGAAACCTTTCGACTAATTCAGGTAAGTTTTTTTCCTTTAAGGCGTTAATGATTCTTATTGATTGGCTTTTAGGATTTACATTGGCTGTCACTTGCACATTTCTACGGCCGTTACGACGCTTAATTTCAGTAAAGGCACGCCCTTGTTCAACTTTGACGACTTCATACAGTGGAACGTAGGTTGACGCATTGGTTCTAATTAAAAAGTCGCGCATATCTTGGGATGAGCTGCGTTCCTTTTCAGGTAAACGTAACATCACTTTCATTTCATTACGCCCTCGCTGTTGGCGTAATACTTCTGCGCCATAAAATGCATTACGCACTTGTTGGGCAACGGATAAGGCACTTAAACCTAAGCTTTCCCCCTCTGCTAATAGGCTGAAATCAAATTGTCTTTTGCCTAAACTCATACCGTTACTAATATCTTGTGCAATAGGGTAGTCATGCAAAGCATTGGCAAGTTCTTGGCTGGCTTGTTCTAGAATGTCGATATTACGATGAGTGAGTTCAATAGTAATCGCTGAACCAGAACCTGGACCACCAGAATCGGACTCAAAAATTAAGCTATCAATTCCCGCTATTTCTCCTGACGTTTCGCGCCATTGATTAGTAAAGCCATTGGTACTAATAATTTTTTCACGAATATCAGCATCGGCTAAATAAGTACGGATAACGGCTTTATGGCTGCCACCTTTCGCTATTTCTGCAAAAATACCTCGGATGAGTAAATCACCATTTTTTATATTAGCTGCAGATTCTTTTGCCGATGCCACGAGGTGATCAACCGCAGCTTGTGTTTTTTCAACCGGTGTTCCATAGGGTAACGTTAAGGTCGCTTGAGAAAAATCAGACTCCGTTTTGGGGAATAGTGATAAGCCCATGCGCCCACTTGCTGCGTAAGAAAGCATAACGATGAGTAATGAAAATGCAATCACTAGCGTTAAATAGCGGTGGTGCAAGGTAAACTCTAATAAACCACCATAACGATGAGCAACCCATAGCCGAAAAGAGTGGCTGAAGTTTTGTTGTTTTTCATAAAGCCATAATGAAAATCCAGTGCGTTGCTTGTGTTTTAAGTGGCCTAAATGATTAGGCAAAATAAATAAGCTTTCCACCAATGATAAAATAAAAACTAAAATTACCACGCTCGGGATTACGACAAAGATTTTACCCATTTGCCCTGGCATAAAAAATAGCGGCATAAATGTCGCTATATTAGTCAAAATACTAAAAGTGACCGGGGTTGCCATTTCTTTGACGCCTAATATAGCGGCTTGTATAGGTGTATGGCCTTCTTGGCGAAAATGATAAATGTGCTCGCCAATAATAATGGCATCATCAACGACGATTCCTAAGGCAATAATAAAAGCAAACAGGGAGATCATATTCAGTGATACGCCCAAGCTTGGTAAAAATAGAAAGGAACCTAGAAAGGCGATAGGAATGCCCATCATTACCCAAAAAGCTAAGCGTATCTCCAAAAATAATGCCAGTGTGAGAAAAACTAGGGTTAAACCGAGTGCGCTATTACGTAATAATAAATCGACACGCTCTGCGTAAGATTTAGAAGCATCGTAACGAACCTCTACCTTAATTCCTTTGGGTAACAGCGCTTTACTTAATTCAATTTGTTGCTTAACTGTTTCAACAATGCCAATAGGGGTTTGTTCGCCTACACGGAATACGTTTACCATAATAGCTGGTAGGCCATTGTAGTTAGCTGAGTAATCGGTATCTTCATAACCATCATGAATGCTGGCGATATCACCCAGCAAGACTTGGGTTCCTGAAGCTGTAGTAACAATAGGCACTTTTGCAAAATCGACACCGGTATTTTTACGGGCTTGCATACGAATTAGGATTTCGCCTGCATCGGTCTTAATATTCCCGCCCGGTAAATCCAAACTAGCAGTACGAATACGCTTTGCAATATCGTTAAAGGTTAGATGGTAGCGGCGTAATTGTTTTTGTGAAATTTCTATGCTGATTTCTAAAGGGCGTACGCCCTCTAATTCAACTTGGCTAATATTAGCTTCTTGCAATAATTGCTCTCTAAAATTTTCAGCTAAATCATGTAAAACAGCTTCTTCTGTTTGCCCATATAAAACTAGCGCAATGGTTTTACGTTTACTTGCCATCACTTTAATACTGGGTTCTTCCGCATCTTCAGGAAAAGTTGTGATGCGGTCAATTTCTTGTTGTATTTCTTGAGCTAAGAGATAGATATCGGCATCGGTTAAGGCATCGACAATCACTCGTCCACTACCTTCCAAAGCGGAGGAGCTAATTTCATCAATACCCTCTAAACCAGAAATACTATCCTCAATGACCAATAAAATACTGCGTTCTATTTCTTCAGGGTCTGCACCCGTATAAGCGACCGAAATACTAATGCTATCGGTAACAAAGTCAGGGAAAACTTCCTGTTTCATGGTCTTTAAAAATAATAAACCGCCTAAGATAAAGGCGAGCATAATTAAATTTGCGGCCACAGGGTGGCAAGTCATCCAACTTAATGGCCCTTGTGATTTTAAATCGACAGAATTATCTTGCATGATTTTCTAGACGCAATGCCATACCACTAACGGGTGTATTTAAGGCGCTAATAATAATCTTACTTGCTACTGGTAATGAGCTGGCAGCAATAAAAACTTTGCCTTTTTCTTTCCACAAAGGCGAAATTTTCTTAATAGCCAGTGTATTTTTATTACTGAATAGCCATATTGTATTGTCTGACTGTAGTGCCGTTTCAGGAATCTCAATGACACCCTTCAGTAACTTCGCTGCTATTTGAATGTTCACAAAAGAATCCAGAATAATAGGCGGAGTATTGCTATCGTTTGTGTGTAAATTAAAGGGATCATTTATTTCGATAATGACTTCAGCCATACGCCCCGAGGTTTCTAGCGCGGCTTTTACACGCTTTATTTTGCCAACTCGATAAAGTTTACTCCCCCATGCGCCGGGATAAAATATTTTAGCCGTAGAGCCTTGCTTTGAGGTGGTGCTGGGAAGCGTAATTTTACTCAGGTCACTAACCGGCAATGTAGCTATTACCCAAACGTGGTCAGTTCCTGCTAATTTAATCAGCGGTGTTCCGGTGGAAAAGGTAGATACCCATGAGCCAATATGTGCATTTGTTGATAACACCACCGCATTAAAGGGGCTGACTGTCTTTGTACGCCTAAGGTTGAGGCGTGCTTGCTGTAAAGCTGCTTTAGCGGCATCAACATTACTTTTTGCTAGTAATAAGTGAGGTTTACGCAATACCAGAGCTTGGCTTTGCTCATCTAAATTGGCGTTTAATAGCTTAAATTCACGCTCTGCAATGGCTTGCTGGCCTTCCTCTAAGGTTAAATTGAACTGGGCTTTTGCTAGTTCATTTTCTTTTTGTTTGATGGCAAGTGCGTAATCGGTAGGATCTAACTGAACAATACGTTCACCTTTTTTTAAAAAACTGCCCGGTATAAAATTGGGACTAACGGCTGTTACCATGCCGTTAATTCGAGAGGTTAAATTAACTTGTTTAGCAGGAATGACGGTTCCCATTGCTCTAATAGTGATTTGATGATTAATCACTTTACTGGTTAAAACTTTGACCAGTGGTGCTTTAATTTGCAGCGGCTTTGATTTGCTTTTAGGTTTGTTGCTTAAAAAGTAAACAGATAGACTTAAAGCAGCAATAATAATGAGCACGGCAGGCAGCCACTTTAGATTAATGTATTTAAACAAAGGTTTATCCATTTGATTGATCCGTTTTTGTTGTGCTTTCTTGTAATGCCCAGCCGCCGGCTAATGCGCGATACAGTTTGAGGCGATACTCAATTAACTGTCGTTTAGCGGTGATTTGTTTGCGTTCTAAACTTTGCTGGCTGATTTGTGTGGATAGAACACGTAAAAAATCAATTGCGCCATACATAAAGCGTAGTCGAATTTGTTTTGTCGCTTGCTGAGAAAATGCATATTGCTTGTTTAAGCTTAATAAATACTGCTTTTGTTCTTGTTCTTGGGCTAATGAATCTTCCACTTCTTTAACAGCTGTTTGTAGCGCGGTTGCATAATTATTTAACGCTTCTTTGGATTTTGCTTTGTTAATATCAACGACCGCAACTCGTCTGCCGCCATCGACAATAGGTAAGATTAAATTACCCGCCAATGTTGCAATCCAGTTATTAAATAAAGACTGTAAATCGGTAGAGCTGGTATTAATATTGGCTGTTAAGCTTAACTTAGGGAACCGGTCGGCAATTGCTGATGCAACTCGTTGGTTGGCTGACTGCACTTGAAAATACGCTGCGCGTAAATCAGGACGGCGCTGTATTAAATCACTGCTTAAACCTGTTATCGGCTGCTCTGTTAAGTCAGGTAGGTGATTTTTTTGAGGTATTGTGATGGTGGCGGGCGTTTTACCAATTAACACGCTTAATAAGTGTTCTAATACTTTAATGTTAGCATTAACGGTATATCGTTCACCTATTGAAGCTTCTAGCGATTGTTGTTGCTGGTATAAATCAGCGGCAGTTGCTTGCGCGCCGGCAAAGCGTGACATTAATAGCTGTACATTATCTTCATTGGTTTTTATCTGTTTGGCCAGTAAATCTAATTGGCTACGTTGCTCCACTAAACGGTACCAAGTGATAGCAACTTCGGAAGATAAAGAGAGTTCTGCTGTTTTTACATTTTCAATGCTTGCTAAAGCCTCTAGTTCAGCCGCTTGTTGATTGGCTCGAATGCGGCCCCATAAATCTACTTCGTAACTTGCCGTTAAGCCTAATGAAAATGGATTGGAGTCACCGGTATTGCTGTATTGTTGTGACCCTGTGAAGGTTGCTGTCAAACTAGGAATTAATTCAGCACCACTTTGTTTAGCAGTGATATTCGCTTGTTCTAAACGGTTATAAGCGGACTTTAAACTGAAATTTTCGGCTAAAGCTTGGTCAATCAGTTGGTTAAGTTGTGGGTCATTTAAAGACAGCCACCAGTGTTTTTGAATAGCGGCAGTGCCCGAGTTAGAAAAGCTATCGGCTATTTCAGTTGGTAAAGGCACTTGCTCAATTTTAGGTGCACAAGCGGTTATCAAACAAAGAATAAGAAGCCCATGCAATTTTGACATAAATTAGGTAGATGGTTTAGTGGTATCGACTTTAAGCATTAGCTTTTGTCCAGGCTTTAAGTATTTACTGAGTTTATGTTTATTCCATTTACGTAAGTCAGCAACATGTACATTAAATTTAGCTGAAATAGTTGATAAAGAATCACCACTGCGAACTGTGTAATGAATTTTTTGAATCGTCGCTGCACGAGTTGCGCTTATATTTTGCGTATAGCTCGTTTTTTGTTTAATGGCCAATTTTTGGCCTAAACGTAAAGGGGCTTTGATACTTATTTTATTCCAACGTGCAATATCTTTACTGTGTAAGTCAAACTTTCTAGCAATAGACCATAAGCTATCTCCCGATTTGACTGTATAAGTTGGGTATTTATTATTGGGATTGGTTAAATTAGCATGAATAAAGGGGTTATGTTTAGCATTTAGTTGTGAAATTGGGATATAAAGAGTTTTGCCAGCACGAATATTGTTATTTTTTATTTGGTTAACACTGCGCAAAATACTAGATTTAACTTTGTAGTGCTGTGCAATCACACTTAAGCTTTCCCCTGTTTTTATTTTATGACGTTGCCATTTAACACGTTGTGAATCAGGTAATAAGGCAAGATTTTCTTCAAATTGGCTCACCTTATCAATTGGAATTAATAAATGATGAGGCCCTTTGGGGGGCGTAAAACCACGGTTAAACCCCGGGTTAAGCTGAAAAATATCATCAATTGACATGGCTGATAATTCTGCCGCTTTAGCCAAATCAAGCTGCGAACCAATATTAACAATAGAAAAGTAGGGCTTGTGTTCCAATTTTCTTAAAGTAATCCCGTAACGCTCAGCGTTAGCAAACAATTTAGCGAGTGCTAGTAATTTGGGCACATAATAAAGTGTTTCATTGGGTAAACTTAAAGACCAATAATCGGTGGGTTTATCGGCTTTTCGGTTGCGGCGCACTGCTTTATTTACATTGCCGCCGCCAGCATTATATGCAGCTAATGCAAGCAACCAATCTCCATCAAAGCGCTTAGCAAGCTGCTTTAAATAGCGTGTTGCTGCTTTTGTTGAGGCATGTACATCGCGGCGACCGTCATACCACCAGTTTTGTTTTAATTTGAATGCTCTACCCGTTGATGGGATAAATTGCCATAAGCCAGCTGCGCCAGAATGTGAGTAAGCATGTGCTCGATAGCCGCTTTCTATGGCAGGTAATAATGCGAATTCAGCCGGTAAGTTTTGCGCCTTTACTTCTTCAATAATATTGTAGAGGTAAGGCTCAGCACGTGCTTGAAATGTATTAATAGACTTGGGGTGGGCAAGAAACCATTTTAATTCGCGGTCGATACGCGGGTTTGATTCGGTCGATAGCTCAAACATGGAAATTAAATATTGCCAGCTATCTAGTGTTTGAGGGGAGGTTTCTGCGGGGAAGTCCTCACTTAAGGAGGAGGGTTGTGGAGCAGCCGTAATAATTGCTGGGTTTTGTGTAACGGAACGGCTTCTTATTTTTTTAGGGCTACAAGCACTAAGGGAGATAGCTAAAATAAGAAAAATAAAAAAGGGGAGGTTAAAGTATTTCAAGGGCAGCGGATATAAAAGTAACAGAGACTAAACAAATAGGACATCAAGGTAGCTATCTTGAATGATATATAAATCAAAACCAATATGCTCAATGTTTTTACAAAACAATGAGTAAGCTTTAAAGTTTTCAGCGCGAACAATACGATAGTTTTCTTTTTGATTATTATGTAAACCAATTATGGTTGCAGCTCCCATAAAGCTAAGTGGGTCAGCTTGGTAGCGTTCTAAGGCATCCCCAGATAAGGCAAGCTTTGTATTAATCGTATTAATAAGGTGCATGATTTTATCATCATCCGAGTGCTTATTATCACCTAATGTTACTGTAGATAGCGAACGAAAAGGGGTTTTTGTATTTAAATTAAGCTTATTCAGTTGGCTGATAGCATGTAATAACTCTTTGCTAGTGGGCTTCATTTGAGGGTGGTTTTATTCCATAAAAAGATTAATACTTGCAACCAAATTGGCATCAAGCTTATCTTTTAATTTTAGCATTAATAAAATTACCTTATAATAGAAGTTCAGTTTTTTTGAACTATACTTCAAACAGGATTTAGTGAGGCTTTTCTAGTAAGCTGATTATTATTGATTGCTAAACACTTAGTAGCAATCTTAGCCCTCTGTGTTTTAGGGGAGGTAGCTGATTTTTAGCATAGAAAAGCGCAGTGATGACTGTATTAATTGTAATAATTTAGGATGTTAATATGAAAAAAGTTTCTTTACTTGCCGGTTTATTGTTTTTATTTAGTGCCGTTTCTTATGCTCACGGCCCCGTTAGAGGAAGAATGACAGCAACACTCGATATTGAAGCGCCTGCTGCTGAAGTATGGGCTGTTATTAAAGATTTTAATAATATGTCATGGCATCCTGCCATTGCAAAGGTAGATGCAACGGGTGGTAATAGCAAAGGTGCAACACGTACACTGACTTTAGCTTCTGGTGGAACTATTACCGAAGAGCTAAAAAAGTATGATGCAAAGAAAATGATGTATAAGTACAAGATTACCGATATGAGTACTGTAAAAACAGTCGTCTATTCAAATAATGAAATTGAAATTCCTGCATTACCTGTTAACAATTATGGTTCAACTATTTCTGTTGCATCAAAAGGAAATGCATCTGTTGTTACATGGGTTGCGACTTACTACCGTGCGTATGTAAATAATGTAAACCCTAAAGATAACCCACCTGTAGAAATTACTGAAGCAGCTTCAGATGAAGCAGTAACTGCTGTTTTTACTGAGGGTTTAACAAACTTATTACATAAGTTTGAGCCAAATACACTGTCTGCAGCGATTAACTTTAAAATGAAAAGATAGATTACTGATCATTTCGTTTGTTAAGGCGGGCTTATGCCCGCCTTATTTTTAGGCTATGTCACCGTTAAGTGTGGAAAATAAACCAGCTTGAAAGGGTTCGTATCTCATGTAGCCCGTATGCAGGCACGGAATACGGGGAGGTCGCGGATCGGTGTATTGTAAAATACTAAAAGATGAATTGCGGTGAGGTTTTCATCGCTATAGCTTCTATGTATTACACTCCCGTATTGCGCAAGCTTCATACGGGCTACAACTGCATAGGCAGGTATTTTCAATATTTAACGGTGACATAACTTATTTTTATCTACCAACAAAATATTATGCTATTAAAAACATTCTTTCGTATTAGCTTATTCGCACTATTTATTGCGCATAGTAGCGTTTCCATTGCTCAGTCATACGCATATATAAGTAATCAAATTGATAACACGGTAGCTGTTATTGATTTAAAAACTAGAAAAGTTATTAAATCAATCACTGTTAAAGGGAAACCCGTAGGCATTGCAGTTAACAATAAAAAGCAGCAAGTTTATGTAAGTACACCACGCGGTGCGGGTTTTACCGTAATAGATATGAATCAATTAACAACGATTAAAGAAGTAAAGGTTGGTGGTGCTTCTGTGGGTATCGTTACTAGCCCTGATGGGCAACGTATTTTTATTGCAGATTGGTATGAAAATACCGTTTCTATTTTTTCCAGCAATGATTTTAAATTAGAAAAAAAACTAACCGTAGGGCGCTCGCCTTCCGGTTTAGCGGTTAGCCCTGATAACCGCTGGTTATATGTTGCCAATCGTTTGGATAATAGTATTTCTCAAATTGATTTATCAACGATGCGTGTACGTAATACCACTAAGGTAGGCCAACATCCTTTTGGTATTAAATTGAACAAATCAGGGGATACACTTTATGCTGCTAACGTAGAAAGTAATGATATTTCAGTGTTGAGTACAAAGAATTTAAAACGAATTAAACGCATTAAAGTAGGTGAACGCCCTTATGCTATTTCACTGGCACTCAATGAAAGCTTATTATTTGTTACCAACCAAGATGATGATTCAATCTCGGTTGTAGATACCCAAAGCCTAAAAGAAATTAAACAAATTGAAGTGGGTGAAAAGCCAGAAGGCATTAGTACTGCTTCAGATGATAAGCATATCTATGTTGCTAATTGGTTTGATGGTACTGTTTCCGTTGTTGATGCAAAAAGTTTACAGCTTGTAGAGACCATTATGACAGGCGAAGGTAGTCGCGCATTTGGTGATTTCATTAGCGAATAGTTAGTCCTTTAGTCTAGGTTTATTGGAGTAAGCGTATGCGGTATCGTGAAAATACTAAAAAAAGTACACCAATAAGAACAGTCGTATTAATCTCTCTTAGCATTTTTCTAGTGTATCTAGGTGTAGACCTTTATATGGCGGCAAAGCAGCTGTTATCTGAACGAAATAAACAAAAAGAAGTTGTACTTGTGCCTTCTGCGCCAGTAAAAGCTATTCCGGCGATAGAAAAAAAATCACCAGAGCTAGCAATGGGTATTATTACCTTAACAGCGGATGCTTATGGACACTTTCGTGGACATGTTTTAATCAATCACGTCAGTATGCCTTTTTTGATTGATACCGGTGCGACTAAGACAGTTATTCCAGAAAAAATGGCGCAGAAAGCTAAATTACCCTTTGGGCAAAAAGTAGCAACGAATACGGCGGGTGGAAAAGTATTCGCCTATCAAACACAGATAGACACATTTAATATTCAAGGCGTACAGATCAATAAACTTCATGCCCAAATTAATCCTTATTTGCATGAGGTTTTAATTGGTATGAATACTTTGAAATATTTTAATATGACGCTTAAAGGCCCTTATTTAACCTTAGTTAGTAATGATTATAGGGCGGAAAGTACAGCAGCAATTGAGCTAGCTAAGCCATCCGTTAAAATAGAAAAAAAGTCGACGGTTATTATTAAAAGAAAAGTGTGTGATAAGAATAATATTTGCCGAACGGTATTTAGTGATTTCTAAGGCTTAGAATTAGACTATGTCACCTAGGTATTTGGTCAGGCAATAATCCGTAATCCCCCGTATTCCGTGCCTGCATACGGACTACATAATATATGAATATTCCTTTCAAGCTGGCTTATTTTTCTACACTTAACGGTGACATAGCCTAGAATTATCAATAACTGATGTTACGCAGCATTGCGCTTATCGCGCATGAATCACGGTAGGTCGTGTTAGATTATCTAAGCGCAGCGCAGATAACGTAACGCGACAAGCAGTGGTAAAATTCCCGTCGCGT
>JAQRMR010000067.1 GCA_028599115.1 Methyloprofundus sp. | reverse complement strand
ATATTTTATAAATGGTCTAAATCAATTGCATATTTCTCCTGCACTAATGCTTTGATTTTTTTTCCATCTTCATTCTTCTGAACAGCTAAAGGGACAATTCCACCGGTTTGTTTCTCTTTAATCACATCAATAGCTACTTCTAAACTTACCTTCAACTCATCTTCCGCATAACTAAAAGCAAGGCATAAATCGCATAAATTATTAATTAACCTAGGTACCCCCCCGGTAAAATAATAAATCACAGCACACACAGCACGCGAGAATATATCAGCATCCCCCCCGGAAATCATCATACGATGCCGAATATATTGCTCTGTTTCTTTGTAGTCTAAAGGCGTTAAGTGAAACTCGATAGAAATCCTTTGTGCAAAATGAATAAGCTCTGGCGTTTTTAGCTTATCAATCAACTCTGGCTGTCCTACGAGGACTAATTGCACCATCACTTCACTATCTATATTAATATTCGATAATAAACAAAGTTCTTTTAGGGTTTGGGTGTCCATATTTTGTGCATCATCGACAATTAATATGGCACGCCGCTGTTCATTATGTAAGCGCTGAAAAAAGTCTAATAATAACTGGTAACGATCTGCTTGGTTATCAGCACGTTCTTTTATTTGAAAAGCCTGTAATACCCAGGAAAGTAAATCGCCAAACGCAGCATGTGTGTTGGTAATGAGACCAACAGCACACTCATCACCTAGTACATTTAATACATGCCGAATAACAGTGGTTTTACCTGAACCAATTTCACCTGTAACCACAGTCACACCTGCTTGACTCATGATTCCATACTGCAAGATAGTCAGTGTTTTTTTGTGTTTTTTACTTAAATATAAAAATTGCGGGTCGGGTGATAGTGAAAAAGGTTTTTTAGTCAAACCGAAATGCTGTGTATACATAAAATAGAGTACGCTATTGAAAATAAATATAAGGGGATAAGTTAGCCGCCTGGCTTATTCCATGCACGCTCCCAACGTGATTAATACTGTCCTATATGCTCAGGCATTTTTTCTGCCTTATTTAGCACTGTTCCTAATAAATTGGTGCCTGATAATAACTGTATAGATTTGCTAATATCAGCTGGCTTGCTTTCCCCTTCTGCTACCACCATTAAAGCCGAATCAAAGAAATCCATACTGACTAAAACATCATCACTGGTTAATACAGGCGGTAAATCAAAAATAATAATACGTGACTGGTAGCGCTGTTTAATTTCTTGCACTATTTCGCGCATTTTATGCCCTGTTAATAATTCTGATGTCCCTTCCATCGTGCCTGTACCAGGTAGTATGACTAAACGCTCTATACTTGGATTCACTAAAATATCAGCAACAGGAACATCATTTAACAAGCAGTTTTGTAAGCCTTGTTTTACTTCAAAATCAAAGTAATGCTGCACTTGAGGCCGCCTAAGATCCAAATCAACTAATAAAACGGTTTGGTTAACTTCCATTGCCATCGCTATGGCTAAATTAACAGCAACCATAGTTTTCCCTGCGCCCTGTGAGGGAGCGGTAACTCCTATACTATTCCAATTATTATCTCTTAGTTGTTTTAAAACTTTTGTACGCAATAAACGAAAAGTTTCAGATTCTGGACCAAATTTCTCTAATGAAATAACTCGGCGCTGTCGCATTAAAACAGGATCAATTTTATGCCTTTTAGTTTGCGTATAACTAATAGAATCCGTTGATGTTTCTTTAACTGTTTCTTTAGCTTTCTCAATGACCTTCTCAAGCGGCTCTTTTGCTTGTGGTGGTTCGGTCATTTTTTGTATGACTTTTTCTAATCGATCCATTTATTTATCTCGCTTTGCCTAAGCATATTATAGCAACCCCAATAAGTTAGCTCATTATTCCTTCTCTTGCAGGAGAAGGCTAGGATGAGGAGATTAAAATAAAAACTTATTGGGATTGGTATTACATAATTTGATGGGTTTCGCAAAAAGCGCTCTACCCATCCTACTTATCACTTTACGTCTTTTATTATCAAAACATATTAATTCGATTTAATACTTTATACCAGATCATATCTAAAGGTTGATACCAAAAATGCACTGCGGCAACCACACCAATCAAAAGTAAGCTGGAGATAATAATCAGCCGGCGTATATTCTTTTTAGTTTTATCTATATCTTCTTGAATTTTAATATAAGGTATCACGACCAGTGGCTCAATGCCTGTTAGCTTTTCTAACGCCTTATGTCCTCTTAAACTGCCATCTAACATTTCTGCTAAATAACCAATGCCAAGTCCAGCTGCTATCGATAAAGCCAATCCCATCACCAATATTTTGAAGCGATTAGGCTTGACAGGTTTTCTAGGCACCCTAGCCGGCTCTATTAAAGAAAACTTTTCTGCTTTTTGCTCTTCTTCTAATGTTTGTGAGAGTTTCGCATCTAAGGACTTTGCTTTTAACTCTTTATACTTTTGTTTGTGATTGTCTAAATCACGCATTAAATCATAATAACCACGCTCTACTTGATGTGTCTGCGAGACCCTGACTTCTAATGTCTCTAAAGATTGCCGTAATTTTAACCGCTGTTGATAGATATTTTTTAATTCCAGCTCTGCAATATTTTGCTCACTTTTTAATTGCAAATAAATAGGATTATTAGCCGTTACCACCGACGTCTCGGTACCTGGTTCTAATTCTGGCAAGCTATCTATTTTTCGCTTAACCGCCCTTACATCAGGATGAGACTCTGAATATCGCCCCAATAAATATTGGTACTGTGCATCCAATGCCGCCAAACTTTCTGCGCCCCCTCCTTGCTCTGGGCTTGCACTCACTATGTTAGGACTAGTCGTATTTAGCTGAGAACTGATCCGCATCCTTCGTTCATTGAGCATTTTTTCTTGCATAGATAACTGCTGAAGGTTATTTTCTATACGGCTAATCGAGGCAATATTAACCGGTAATAACTCAGGTAAGCTATCTCGATAGGTTTCTTTATACTCTGCGATTTGGTTTTCTAGTTTTTGAATCTCTACTTTAAATTTATTCGCTTCCACCTCTAAAAATTTAGTGGTTTCCGCAGCCCTTTCTGTTCTATTTTCAATATTTGCTGTATTAGGCTTGTTTGAGATAATAATATTATCAGCGGTATTGATTTTTTTAGCATAATAAGTCTATCAGGCTTAGGATAAAGCCCTCCCCAGCAGGAGAGGGAACTAGAGATAAATACAATCTTCATTCATCTATAAAACGAATTATGGACCACTCAGTAGGATGGGTAGAATGAAGTGCCTGTTTTTTAGGCACGCAGTGAAACCCATCAATACCATGAAAAACGATGGGTTTCGCAAAAAGACGCTCTACCCATCCTACACTTCTAGCCTTACATTAACACCTATGGCACAACAATAACATCACCACTTTTTAAAACAATATTACTCTCTAATTCATCCCCGTCTTCCAGCTCTCCGTATTCAAATTCAATTGAAGTCGGGCCTTTCGCTGTTCTGCGTAAAATACGAATATCATTGGCTTTAGCAAAGGTTGTTAAACCACCTGCTAAGCTAAGCGCCTGCATAACATCTAAAGGTTGGTGCATCATAAAACTACCAGGGCGTTGAACCTGACCTATCACATAGATGCTATTGCCTTCTGATGATTTTACGGAAATATTCACCACGGGGTCGGTAATATATTTAGATAATTTTTTAACTAATTGTTCGCGTATTTCTGTCAAGGTAACACCGGATACAGCAAGCTCTCCGACTAAAGGAAAACTAATATAGCCATCAGGTAGCACTCTTATTTCTCTTTGTAATTCTTCTTCTTTCCAAACCGAAATTTCTAATACATCGCCAGCATTAACAGTATATGCCGCTTTAGCTTCCGCTGCATGGGATATGTTTATATTTAAAGTGACTATAAGCAATAAGCTTAATTTTAATAGATGCTGCATGTGAAGAACTCCTGTGTTTGTGTAAGTTTTATTAATACTGCTAGCTAAACTCCCCGCATTACGCAAGCTTCATACGGGCTACAGATTTTAGGCTACAGTAGGATGGGGAGAGCGTCTTTTTGCGAACCCCATCAGCTCCAAAATTAGCAGCAACGATGGGCACGGGATAAAGCGCCTTTGCCCATCCTACAAAACCGCCATTTCCAGAATCTATTGTGCCTGCTTATTTATACGCTACTCATGAAGGCTAAAGCCTTCGTTCCATGGTTATTATAAACATAAAAACATTATTTTTGTGTTATCTCTAGCTAAGAGAGATACTGCCCTTAGGTAGGCTGGAATAGCATCGGCGTTTTCCGGCGTTGTTTAATAGGGCTAGGCATGGGGATTATCTTAAGGTGGAAAACGCTGCGCTATTCCACCCTACAGGCCTAAACTCCCCGCATTACGCAAGCTTCATACGGGCTACAGATTTTAGGCTACAGTAGGATGGGGAGAGCGTCTTTTTGCGAACCCCATCAGCTCCAAAATTAGCAGCAACGATGGGCACGGGATAAAGCGCCTTTGCCCATCCTACAAAACCGCCATTTCCAGAATCTATTGTGCCTGCTTATTTATACGCTACTCATGAAGGCTAAAGCCTTCGTTCCATGGTTATTATAAACATAAAAACATTATTTTTGTGTTATCTCTAGCTAAGAGAGATACTGCCCTTAGGTAGGCTGGAATAGCATCGGCGTTTTCCGGCGTTGTTTAATAGGGCTAGGCATGGGGATTATCTTAAGGTGGAAAACGCTGCGCTATTCCACCCTACAGCCCCATTAGCAATCATCACCTCATATTTTAGGCAAAAAAAAGGGGAAGCTAAAAGCCCCCCCTTTTTCTTTAAACACGATTTAAGCTTAAAACTTAAGCAGCCATCGCTGAAGATTTACGACGTGAAGCACCGAATAAACCCATTAATGCAGAACCGAATAACCATACTGCTGCAGGAACTGGAGTTTGTAAAGTTAAGCCATATGATGCAACATTAAAGTCACCAGATACAACCATAAGTATTGAATCACCAGCAGCTAGTAATATATTCGCAAACGTCCCAGCAGTGTAAGTTGGAGCCGTTAAAGCAGCAATTTCAATACCATCAACTAAAACCGAGAAAGATTCTATAAAAGTTGATGAAGAAGCTGTACCATCCACCCACAATCTAAAAACCCCAGCAGCACCTGTATTTTCAACAGTAAATGCATGGCTAAATTCTTGGTCTAAGGTTCCTGAGTTTACATGAACAGCATCACTACCATTGTTAATAATCTGTCCTCCACCTGAAAGCCCATCATTATAGAAACTAGCATCTGCACTTACAGTCAAAGAAGCAGCACTAACAACACCCGTCATCATAAATAAAAGAGCGAAAAAAGCTATTTTAAATAGTTTTCATATTTAAATCTCCGAAAATTACAAATTATTTTATATATATAAAAGTTAATTTGCAGCTCAGCCACCTTAAAACAAGGTCTGAAGCTTTCCGTCCCCGCTTCACAACAGGTTTGGCATGCATCCTAGCACTTTAAAAATCCATCTATTCTTACGGTTAAGAAAAATGCACTTCCCTTAACTTGGAATCCATTATACCTAACGTCTTTTCTTCGTCCACTGTCCTTAAGTACAATAAAGTAAATTAATAAACCTTATCCCCTTTAAAGCCTTTAAAGATGGTAAAAAAGACAATTTTAAAATCTCCCCATAAAGACCAATTACGGATATATTGCAGGTCATACTTAACCCTGCCTTCCATTTTATCTAGGGTATCTGTTTCGCCACGAAAACCACTAATTTGTGCTAAGCCTGTAATACCGGGTTTTACTTTATGGCGTAGCATATAGCCGTGTATTTGACCCCGATAGATTTCGTTATGTGCGACGGCATGTGGGCGCGAGCCGACAATGGACATGCGTCCTTGCAGAACATTAATAAATTGCGGTAGCTCGTCAAGCGAAGTGCGGCGCAAAAAAGCCCCTAGCTTTGTGACTCTTGGATCATTTTTTTGTGCCTGCTGCACTTTATCGCCATCTTCTGTTACTGACATGGAACGAAATTTCCATACGGTAATTTCTTCCCCCCTAAAGCCATAACGTCTTTGCTTAAATAATATATTCCCAGGAGAGGATACTTTTACAGCGATCGCTATAAAAAGCATAGGGATTGCAATTAAGATAAGAATAAACGTTCCAACAATGACATCAAATGCACGTTTAGCTGCGCCATCGACCCCATAAAAAGGTGTGTCGTACACACTGAAAACGGGTATGCCTTTTATATAGTTAATATTTGATCGTAATAAGTCAAAGACAAATAAATCAGGTACATAATAAACAGAGGCTGTTGTATCAGCCAACGCAGCTAGAATCATTTTAATTCTATCTTCGGCTTTTAATGCTAGGGTGATATAAATAATATCAACCTCACCTGTTTTGGCTTTATTAACTAAATCATTAATTTTGCCCGAAATCACTTGTTCAACATCATGACGCGACGGGTTTCTATCATCAAAAAAACCAATAAAATCTATCCCCATCCAGTCTTCTTTATTAAATACCTCTAATAACTCTCCGCCTAAGCGTGTGCCGCCAATAATCCCTACTTTGCGCGTATTACGCCCCATTTTTCTGGCGGTTCTTACTATTCTATTTTTAATAACATGCCACGAAATCAATTCAACAGGGACAACAAGGCACCATAATAAAAAATTTTCTTCGTTAAGCGGCGTAATAACACGGCTAAATTGAGCAACGACAACCAATATGGTAATTGAACAAATCCATGCAATCGTGATTTGTTTGATTTCTTGCCTTAAGGGTAAGCTTCTATTTTCCTTATATAACTCCAAAAAACCAGAAAAGATATAAAAGCCAAAGATAGTTATCATCAGCCACCAAGTATGCTCGTCACTCCACTCAACTTGCTTTAAGTCTAATACTGCCCATAATGTTACGCCAACCACAAACATATCTAGCAGCTGCCCAACAACGATCAGTTTTGAATTATATTCCCTAATTAACCCACGACTATCCGATTTCATTTTTTACCTGTATTTGAATAAAGCTTAATCTCTTGTGTTAATTGCCCATTTAAACACACTATTAGAGCTAAGTAGCAAGTCGTAAAAA
>JAQRMR010000066.1 GCA_028599115.1 Methyloprofundus sp. | reverse complement strand
GCTCCGTTATTACAAGATGACTTTTGGGTCTCTATGGCGGTAACGATTATGTTTGGTCTCGCTTTTGGCACCATACTAACAATGGTTGTTGTACCCGTGTTATACGCAATGTTTTATAAAGTTGAAGTAAAAAACTAAAAGACCTAACTCAATAAGGGCAGGCAATACCAATCACAATAAGTTTTTTAAAACTCCTCATCCTAGCCTTCTCCAGCAGGAGAAGGAATAACGTAACTTCTCATTATCCACAGGATCGAACTCCTGAATAAATGGAACGCAGGTCTTTAGCCTGCATTGATTCAGCGGCAGGCTAAAGACCTGCGTTCCAGTACCCGTTGATAATGAGAAGTTACGGCATAACGCGCTAACTTATTGGAATTGGATAATATGATCTGCCCTTATTTAATTTTTTCTAAGCTCGCTCTGACTCCAATAAAGCAATAATAGGCTGCGTATCTGGTCGAACTTGTCGCCATAAGTAAAATGCTTCAGCAGCTTGCTCTACTAACATGCCTAAACCATCTAAATTTTTAATCGCGCCTTGTTTCTCAGCCCAATTTACAAAAGCAGTCGGCTCATTCGCGTAGGCTAAATCATAACAACTCCCCTTTTCAGCTAACAAACCTTCCGCTAAAGGTGGTAAATCACCACTTAAACTGGCTGAGGTTGCATTTAAAATCAAATCAAATGACTGCCCTGCTAAATCTTGATAAGAGCTTGCTGTGATTTTTCCTTTATGGCTAAACTCTTGCGCTAAAGTTTCTGCTTTAGAGACAGTCCGATTAGCGATAACAATTTCCCTAGGTGATTCATTTTGTAGCGGCAAAATAATACCTCGGCTTGCGCCACCCGCGCCTAAAATAAGAATGCGTTTTTGCTTGATAAGCACATTATTATTAATCATTAAATCGCTAACTAAGCCAATACCATCGGTGTTATCGCCCAAAATACTGCCATCTTTTTGCCGTACTAAAGTATTCACTGCTTTACTTAAAGTTGCGCGTTCCGTTAATGTATCAGCATATTGCCACGCTAATTCTTTAAGCGGCACGGTACAATTTAAACCTTTACCACCCGCAGTAAAAAAGTCCTTCACCGCAGTCTCAAATTTTTCAGCGGGCACTAACTGCGCCTTATATGCCAAATTTTGCTGTGTCTCTTGGGCAAATAAGCTATGAATACGCGGTGATTTACTGTGCTTAATTGGTGAGCCAAAAACAGCATACTGATCCATTATTGTTGCTCCTTTAGCCATTGTGCAACGGCCTTAGCATAGTAAGTCAAAACTGCATCACTACCTGCGCGTTTAAAAGATAATAAAG
This sequence comes from Methyloprofundus sp., assembly GCA_028599115.1. Lineage (GTDB taxonomy): Bacteria > Pseudomonadota > Gammaproteobacteria > Methylococcales > Methylomonadaceae > Methyloprofundus. The sequence goes on along the minus strand of JAQRMR010000066.1, from coordinate 9,630 downwards.
ATTCCAATACCACTTGCTTTTCATCTAACCAACCGTTTTGGCTGGCTGCTTTTAACATTGCATACTCACCACTCACTTGGTAAGCAAAAACAGGCACAGCAAATTCATCTTTCACACGGCGAATAATATCTAAATAGGGCATGCCAGGCTTCACCATGACCATATCCGCGCCTTCTTGCAAATCTAAATCGACTTCACGTAATGCTTCATCTGAATTAGCTGGGTCCATTTGATAACTGTATTTATTACCTTTACCTAAATTGCCCGCCGAACCAACCGCATCTCTGAATGGTCCATAAAAACTCGATGCATATTTAGCTGAATACGCCAAAATTAAAGTATTGATATGCCCTGCTGACTCTAAAGCATCGCGAATTGCACCGATACGCCCATCCATCATATCCGAAGGTGCAACCACATCAGCCCCCGCTTCTGCATGAGAAATCGCTTGTTTGACTAAAACTTCAACCGTTTCATCATTAATAACATAACCATGCTCATTGGTTAAACCATCTTGCCCGTCTGAGGTAAAAGGGTCGAGTGCCACATCGGTCATTACCCCCATATTAGGGCAGGCTGCTTTAATTGCTCGTACTGCGCGCTGCGCTAAACCCTGAGGATTATATGCCTCTGCCGCATCGTTTGATTTAGCACTATCTGGTGTCACAGGAAAAATAGCCATCATAGGGATTCCTAAGGCATAACATTCCTTCGCTTCTTGTACTAATAAATCAATACTTAATCGCAATACTCCAGGCATAGAAGCAATCATTTCTGTTTTATTTTCTCCCTCAATCACAAATAAAGGGTAAATTAAATCATCACTAGAAAGCGTATTTTCTGACATTAACCGTCTAGAAAATTCCTGATAACGCATTCTGCGCATTCGTGTTTTTGGAAAATTAATACTATTTTTCATCGACTTTTATTTATAATGTTAATTCTGACAAGTCAGCCTATTGTACAGACAATTTATTGTTTCTTTACAACAAGGCCAACTCAACTTTTCTTAAAATACGCGCACACAACTGGCACACCATTATGATAAGTTTATTCTCTCGTTACCTACTGGTCTTCTTTCTATTTTTTTCTAGTGCAACATTAAAAGCAGAACAACAAAACCTTCTCGCCCCACAACGAGTTATTGAAAAAGCCTCCCTTCAACTATTAGATAAGCTCAAAGAACCAAGTTTTTCTCAAGATAAAACTCAAATTCGTCACTATATTGATCAAGAAATTTTCCCTCAAGTTGATACTGTTCTTATGTCGGCACTTGTCTTAGGTAAGCATTGGCGTAAAGCAAGTAAAATGCAGCAACGAGAGTTTATTGCCGCCTTTAAACAGCTCTTGGTGAAGACTTATGCGGCAACCTTTACTGAACAGTTCCACAACTGGAGTATTCGGTATGTCCCTTTAAAACTTGATGCTAAAGACAAAAAAATACTGGTTAAAACACGAGTTAAACAAGAAGGAAAACCGGATACACAAATTGATTATTCAATGGTTTTACGCAAAGGTAAATGGAAAATTTACGATATGACCGTAGAAGGCATTAGTTTAATTATCAGTAATCGAACTATTTTTGGAAAAATGATTAAAGACTCAGGTTCTTTAGAAAATGTTATTGAGGACTTAATAGCAAAAAATAAAACTTAATCACAAATAAAGCGTCAGAATAAGCTGACGCTTTATTACCATAAATAGGCTATGACAAATGCAACCAATCCTGCGGTTTTAAATAGTCATCATATAAAACAGCCTCAGCTGAGCCTTCTTCTGGCTTCCAATCATATTTCCAATGAACAACAGGTGGCATGGACATCAAAATCGACTCCGTACGGCCACCAAACTGCAAACCAAATAAGGTTCCACGATCAAATACTAAGTTAAATTCCACATAACGACCACGGCGATAAAGCTGGAAATCACGCTCACGCTCTCCGTATTCCATGCCTTTGCGTTTTTTAACAATCGGTTGGTACGCTTTAATATAGCTGTTCCCCACACTTTGCATAAAGGCAAAACTATCATCAAAACCCATTTCATTTAAGTCATCAAAAAATAAACCACCGACACCCCGCGTTTCATCCCGATGTTTTAAATAAAAATACTCATCACACCACTCTTTGTATTTTTTATAAACATCAGCACCAAAAGGGTCACACGCTTCTTTAGCCGCTTTATGCCAGCTAAGCACATCCTCTTTAAAAGGGTAATAAGGCGTTAAATCAAAACCGCCGCCAAACCACCAAATAGGCTCTTCACCTTCTTTTTCTGCAATAAAAAAGCGCACATTGGCATGCGAAGTTGGCACATAAGGGTTGTGCGGATGTATCACTAACGAAACGCCCATCGCTTGAAACTCACGACCTGCCAGTTCTGGACGTTTTGCTGTCGCAGCGGGAGGTAAGTTACTACCAAATACATGAGAGAAATTCACCCCTGCTTGTTCAAAAACCGCACCCTTGGTTAAAACGCGAGTACGCCCAGTGCCGCCAGCCTTCCTATCCCATGCATCTTCCTCAAAGACGGCAGTGCCATCTTCATTTTGTAATTTCTGGCAAATGTCATCTTGCAAGCTTAATAAAAATGCTTTTACTTGGTCGATTTGTGCCTGATTAATTCCTGTCACTTTATGCTCCCCTTTTTATATCCATGATATTTTGTATTTCTGCGTACAAAAGCAGTAAATTTAAGTAAAATTAGCATTCAGTTAACAACTCTAACGTAATGAATTCACAAAAAGATACTTTATACGCAAGCCCGTTGGGTGATGTCGACGGGTTTAAGTTTGATAATAGCGTCGTTGACGTATTCCCCGATATGATACAGCGTTCCGTGCCTGGATACAGCGCTATTATTTCCGCAATTGGCTTACTTGCTAACCGCTTTGCTCAAGACAATAGCAATTGCTACGACCTAGGCTGTTCATTAGGTGCTGCCACCTTATCCATGCGTCATAAAGTGACCGCTAAGCACTGTAAAATTATTGCCGTGGATAATTCCAGCGCGATGCTTGAGCGCTGCAAAAAAATTATCGACCGAGATACAGCAACCTTGCCTGTGGATTTAATTAACAGCGACATTCAAAATATCAGCATAAAAGATGCATCGGTCGTCGTGTTAAATTTCACCCTGCAGTTTATCCCTTTAGCAGACCGTGATGCCTTTATTAAAAAAATATATGATGGCTTATTACCAGGCGGACTACTTATTCTCTCCGAAAAGTTGATGTTTACTAATGAGCGCCAACAAGCGCTGCAAACAGAAATGCATCATAACTTTAAACGCGCTAATGGCTATAGTGATATGGAAGTCAGCCAAAAACGCGCCTCTTTAGAAAATGTGTTGATCCCTGAAAGCTTTGAGCAACACAAATCGCGTTTACAACAATCAGGCTTTGATAACACAGAAGTCTGGTTTCAATACTTTAACTTTGCCTCAATGATCGCTTTAAAATGATAAATTACCAACCGTTATATGATGAACTCATTGAGATGAATGCCGAAGCTTGGGCAACACAATTACCCGAGCAAATTCAGCAAAAATTAAACCCTGAAGCACATGGAAATTTTACTAAATGGAATGCCGCTGTCGAGCAATTACCTGAACCTAAAAATCCTAGTATTCAACTAGATGACTCCGGCTTTCATATCGGCCATGAAAGCGAGCTGTCAGAAGCAGAGCTGGTACAAATGGATTTAGGTTTAAAAAACCTGTTTCCTTGGCGTAAAGGTCCTTATCATTTATTCGATTTACATTTAGATACCGAATGGCGTTCCGATTGGAAGTGGGAGCGCATTAAAGACCATATCAGCCCTTTAAATAAACGTTTAGTCTTAGATGTTGGTTGCGGTAATGGCTATCATTGCTGGCGTATGCTGGGGGCTGGTGCGCGCATGGTTGTCGGGGTTGATCCTGTGCAATTACATGTTCTGCAATTTCAGGCCATTCAGCGTTTATATGCCCAACCAGCGCCGATTTATGTTTTGCCTTTAACCTTAGAGGAAATTCCTGACAAAACAGCGGTTTTTGATACGGTTTTTTCTATGGGCGTGTTATATCACCGTCGCTCGCCCATTGATCATTTAATGGATTTACGCAATCGCTTACGCCCTGGCGGAGAACTGGTTTTAGAAACATTAATTATTGAAGGTGAAAAAGGCGAAGTGCTCGTTCCAGAAGGCCGTTATGCACGTATGCGTAATGTTTGGTTCTTGCCTAGCTGCGATACCTTGGTTAGCTGGATGACTCGCTGTGGATTTAAAAATATTCGGGTGGTTGATGTTAATCAAACGAGTTTAGAGGAGCAACGCGCAACGCCTTGGATGACTTTTAACTCCTTAAAAGATTTTTTAGACCCTGAAGATATTAACCTCACGATGGAAGGCCTCCCTGCTCCTAGACGAGCGACTTTTATTGCGACTATTGATTAATTATCAAACAGCAAAAAGCCCACTATTAACATAAGTTAATAGTGGGCTTTTTATAAAAAACTACGCTGTTACATTAATATTATTTCCTGCCAACTCAGTCGCTGCTGGAACAGATTGAATTAACATTAGCGCAGCCTGCCCTTCTGCTTCAATATGCTCATTTGCCATTTTTACCGCTTTCATTTCATGCGTATTAGCAGTCCGTTGTGCTGATAATACAGGTGAGACTTGTGCTGTTCTTTCAATATCCATGACGCATTCCTTTTGGTGTTTAAAATTAGTACTCTTAAATTATAACGACTGAAGACAAAAAAACTTGAATAGACTTATTTCAATATCGCCCCCTCAAATTAGCAAGCTTTTTTAATCCCCACTCACCAGAAGCAATACTCGCTTCTAACTTATTTTCTAACACATCATCTAAGCTATTAAAAAAATCCAAACCAGTGAGCTCTTCAATCTTATCAACACTAACAACATACTGATCTAAAGGTTCATTTCCTCGCACATTTTGCGGCATTAAAAACGCTAATGCTATCGGTGTATTCTGAGGTCTATCTAACAAGTAAATTTTATAAAACGCATCGGGTATTTCAACATTCCAAGCATTTCTTAAACGTTGAATATTAGCATCAAAAACAGGCCCAGTGATCACCCAAAGCTGGCCTTTTAATTTTGTGAAATGCTTAACCCCCACTTCTTCTAATCGCTGCCATAGCTTTTGATTCAGCTTAGGTTTTTGCGGGCTAATATTACTCATTAAAAAACTATTTAACTGAGCCTGTTTGCCATAAATCGTTGATATTGCATAATTGGGTGCCATATGTCCGCGATCATAACCACTGCCCTTATAATCTTTCGATTGCACTTTATTAATACTTCGCCAATCCGACTTAAAGCGACTAGGGCGTTTATAGTGCTTGGCCTGTTCTTCTGGCTTTTCTAATCGATAGCTCACCCAAAGCGGATTCCCTCGAATATCAGAATAGCCAATCATAAAATTTGCATTGCGAAACACACGAAACCAGCTAAAAGGATTCTGCCACTCCACCGCGACAGGCAAGCCTTTAAAAATTTGTGCAGGCCGAGCAATCTGCACTTCATACGCATACCCGCCACCCACAACAATCAACAGAAATAACAGCGTTAATGGTTTACGGTATAGCATTTTGATTATTCTAGTCAGAAAGTAAGCGCTTGCTCGTTTTTTCCTTGCCATGTTTTGTAGTCCCTAAATTTCAAAAAAAAGAGACTTTAGCATTTTAAATACCTTAAATAATTTAAATTTTCACAGATTTGCAATCAAGGCACGATGGGCATAGTATCTAGTTATGCAATTTTTTAACCTAAAAAGGAACTTGTTATGAAACCTAAACTAAATCCAGAAATTGGCCTATGGTATAAAGACAGCGAAAATGATGTTTCATTTCAGGTTGTCGCTATAGAAGACACAGATGAAAGTATTGAAGTGCAATATTTTAATGGGGATATAGGAGAGTTTGAGCTAGACAGTTGGTATAATTCTAAAATTAGCTTAATTGAAGCTCCTGAAGATTGGAGTGCGCCATTTGGCGGTATTGATGCAGACGACTTGGGATATTCCGACCCTGACACTCATCAAGATTACAATGAAGAAGCCCCGCTTAAAGATTATGACAACTAGGATTTAGCTATATGAGAATGAGTTCAGAGGAATTTTTACAATGGAATGCAAAAAGCATCACTTTATTAGCGATGTCTGGCGCAGGAAAAACCACCCTCGCTAATAAACTACCTCGGGAGAAATGGTTCCATTACTCTGGCGATTATCGTATTGGCACAAGATACCTAGGCGAGGCGATTTTAGACAATATTAAGCGTCAAGCAATGGACGTACCCTTTCTAAAAGATTTGTTGCGCTCAGACTCAATCTATATTGGCAATAATATATCTATTGATAACTTAGCGCCTGTTTCCAGTTTTTTAGGCAAAGTGGGCAATACCGATTTAGGCGGCTTAGATTTAGCAGAATTTAAACGTCGCCAGAAATTACATTACCATGCAGAAGTTTCTGCCATGTTAGATATTGATGGTTTTATTGATAGAGCTGACCATACCTATGGTTATAAACACTTTATTAATGATGCCGGTGGCAGTGTTTGCGAATTAGATAATGACGATGTTTTAGCGCACCTTGCAAAACATAGCCTTATTATTTACATCAAAACCCCAGAAGAACATAATCAGCTGATTATTAACCGCGCCAAAAGCTCACCTAAACCGCTATATTATCGTGAAGAATTTTTAGATGAGCAACTAACTGAGTTTATGCGTGAAAAAGGCTATCACGACATTTACCACATCCCGCCCGATGATTTTGTCACTTGGGTATTTCCGCGCTTATTTGCTTCTCGACTGCCGCGTTACCAAGCTATTGCCGATCAGTATGGCTACACGTTAGATGCCACCGAAGTTGCCAACGTCACAAACGAAGATGAGTTTATGCAACTCATTGCCACTGCAATAGATCAACAAACAAACTAAGCCTTATGCCATTAGTTGCCCATACCCAACTGCCCACTTTTGTTCGCTTGCAAGAAGAAGGTGAAGATATACTCAATGCTAACCGTGCATCACATCAGCACATTAGGGAGCTACATATTGGTTTTCTAAATATGATGCCTGATGCCGCATTAGAAGCAACAGAACGGCAATTTTTTCGATTAGTCGGCGCTTGCAATCAAATTGCACAATTCCATATCCATCCATTTACCATTGATGGGCTACCTAGAAGTGAGGCTGCGCAGGCGCATATCAGCAAATATTACGAGACTTTCGAACAACTCAAAAAAGATGGCCTAGATGCACTGATTATCAGTGGTGCCAATGTGACCCATCAGCATCTACAAGATGAAATTTTTTGGCAGCCACTCACCGAAGTTTTTGCATGGGCGCAAGAGAATGTCACTTCCACCTTATGCTCATGTTTAGCCTCCCATGCTTTTGTACAACATTTTTATGGTTTAGAAAGAACCCGTCTTCCTGAAAAACGCTGGGGCGTTTATGACCATAAAATTATCGACAGAAAACACCCGCTAGTTGCAGAAATTAACACCCGTTTTGACGTACCTCATTCGCGCTTTAATAATCTTGCCGAAAAAGATTTACAAGCCTTAGGTATACAAATCCTAGTCACCAGCCAAGAAGCCGGTGTCCATTTAGCCGTCAGCCCAGACGGTTTCCGTGCCGTGCTTTTCCAAGGGCATCCTGAATATGATGCCATTAGTTTAATGAAAGAATACAAGCGCGAAGTCATGCGCTTTCTTAATAAAGAAATTGATAACTACCCCCCTTTACCTGTCTATTATTTTGGCGAAGAAGCTCAAGCTGTTTTTAATACTTACAAAGAAGAAGTGCTCTCAGCTTTTGCCCAAAAAATAAATCCACCTAAGTTCCCTGAAGAAAATATTCTTGAACTACTCGATAACACTTGGCGAGATACTGCTAAAGCGGTATTCAATAACTGGCTAGGTAAGGTGTACCAAATAACCAATCAAGATAGACGATTACCGTTTATGGATGGCATTAATCCAGAAAACCCGTTGGGTTTAGGCTAGCAGAATCCTCTTAAGCTGTGTATAGATTTATAGGGTTCCGGTAAAAGGAGCAATAGGAAAAGCACAGCAAACGCATCTTAATTTCCATCAAAAAGTAAGGCTTCAAGAAATCGATCATCAATAGAGGCTCGTTTTCGTTTTTTCTTTAAGCTTGCTTTCGTTGTGTTTGTGTAATGGTCTAATAATTCTGGAAGGGTTTATAGCCTATAATCCTCACAAACTAGGAATACATAAAATAATAAGGGACAGACCACGTTTATTTAAAGAATATCAAGAACGACATACATTTTACAGCTTATAAAAGCTATTTGTAATTAGATGGTTACGCTTAACTTACTGACATTGGGAACAGACCACGTTTACTTCGTATATCCTATTTATTCGTACTTATTCGTGGTCTATCCCTATTACCTCACTATTACCTCAGATTGTGGTTCGTTCCTCACACAATCTAACCTTGTTCGTTATGCGGCTTTTTTTTGTTTTATATCCCATCCAGGAAAAACAAGTACAGCAGGGTGAACCTGTAATGCCCTTGCTAGAACTTTTGCTCTTTCCACTCCTAAGTTTACTTTATTATGTTCAATAGCTGAAAGTGTTGATTGTGGGATACCAGTAAGAGTTGATAATTCATTTTGGCTTAGTTCTTGAAGCTCACGCATAATACGAACAGACTCACCTATGGAAACTTTTTCTCTAATTGGAGACTCTTGATAATCTTTCATATTATTTCCTCCTATAATCATGTGCCATTACTTTAACAACCTGCACAAAAAACTGCTCATTTTCGATTTTATAAATAACTCTATATTGAAGATTAAGGCGTGATGACCTATGACCTTTCCACTCCCCAACCAAAGGCTCATCATTAAAGCCTTTAATCTGCTTTAATCCGTTTGGACCAGAAATTGATACGATGTCTTTCCATTTTTCATATCGCTTCAAAATTTCAGTTGGTAATGAGTTAATTTGCTTTATAGATTTTTTGTGTTCAAATATTTTCCACATACCATAAATAGTATAGATACTATATTTAGTATGTCAACTCTACACTAGCATAACGCCAAAATAAGAGTAAATAAGGAACAGACCACGTTTGATTTGACATGCGGTTTAACAAACTGAGGTGCCATCATACGCACACTATGCCCCATTGCAGTCAATATTCTCACCCAGTGATGGGCTCCTCCACAGGCCTCAAGTCCAATCAAACAAACCGGCAAGTTGGCCATGAAAGCACTTAATTGCTTGCGGTTTAGCTTCTTCTTGAGCACTACCTTTCCGTCTTTATCTACTCCGTGGAGTTGAAAACTTTGTTTTGCTAAATCAATTCCTAGCACAGTCATCGGTCCTTTCGCGGTATTATCGGCCATGGTTTGCCTCGCTTCTGTTTTGATGTTTTCTATAAAACTAACATCATGGCTCATTTAAAGCCGTTTAGGAAATGAGGCGGACCATTCCATTAGACTCGATTGAAAGTTAATTTTCCTTATACTTAACTGACTTCCTGTCCCCACCTTTAGGTTTTGGCGTCGCTTGTCTGTTGGTTAGCGCTTCTATTTGGGCACTGAATTTATCACTGCCCAGCACCCAAGATT
>JAQRMR010000065.1 GCA_028599115.1 Methyloprofundus sp. | reverse complement strand
CACCGCACTGCGTTGAAGAGCTGGCCATTATACATCCACAAGGAATACCGTCAAGACTTTATTTAAAATAATAATACAAAAGCCTATTTCTGCCCTATCTATATAGTATCTACTTATTTCCCTACTCCCTACCTTAACTTTTATGTAATAATATTTTTCTTTGCAAAAAACCCCACGAGTTCATCATGAAACTATCTGTTACCCCCACGCAGCATGAACGCAAGCTTGGCGAAAATGATTTTATCGTCTCAAAAACCGATACCTCGGGCCGTATTACTTATGCAAACCGTATTTTTATGGATATTTGTGGCCTCCCCGAGTCTAAATTATTAGGCATCCAACATAGTATTATTCGGCATCCTGATATGCCTCGTGGCGTATTTCGGTTTATGTGGGATACTTTAAAAGCAGGTGATGAGTTTTTTGGCTTTGCCAAAAATTTATGTGCTGATGGTGGTTTCTATTGGGTTTTTGCAAATATTACTCCTGATTACGACAAAGATGGGCATTTAAAAGGTTATTATTCTGTCAGGCGTAAACCCCCGGAATCTGCATTAAAAACTTTAATCCCTGTTTACCAGGAAATGCTAGCTATTGAAAAAAGATCATCAACCAAAGAAGCACCAGATAAATCTATTGCATACCTTGTTGATGTTGTTAATTCTACAGGCGCTAAAGACTACAACAGTCTTGTTTTAAACCTTTTTAAACCTAACGGGCTTTAATCTTATGTCTACACAAAGTGCCAATATCCCTTTTTTAAAATCTAAGGCAAGCTATACTTTAGGAAGTCTTATTTTATTAGCTTTTTCAATTTTCACTTCAAGCTTATATCTAAGTGGTTTTTCATGGTTCATTTTAATTCAGTGTCTTGCTATCATTGGCGTTGCTATCTTTGCCTATAGGACAACTAGTAACAATTTATTAGTTATCAACCATATACAAGATGTTTTATTAAAAACCAACCAAGGTGACCTTTACCATAGAATCACCAATACCAAAGCTCTTGGTGAACTAGGCAAGGTCGCTTGGGAGCTTAATGAATTGCTCGACATCATGGAATCTTATTTCAAAGAGGTAAATACATCATTTGCCCACGCCTCTGAAGGTAATCACGACCGATATATGCTTGCTGATGGCTTCCCTGGGTTGCTTAAGCAATCTGCAAAAAATATTAATAGTGCATTACACTTAATGGCAGATAATGAAGTGTTAATGACAAAAAATAGGCTTTCTGCTGAGCTACAAAACCTTAATACCCTTAATTTACTAACAAACCTTAAGTCTAATCAAAATGATTTAATTAATATTACTGAACAAATGCAAAAGGTTGAGAATATTGCGCTTGATACTGGAACCAATGCTGACTCAAGCCTATCAAGTGTTGATGATATTAGCCTTTCTTTGACCAATATTAATGAAACTATCCACTCAGTTGCTGACGTTATTTCAGAACTGATTAACGATAGCCGTAAAGTCACTGACTCTTTATCTATGATTACAGGTATTGCTGACCAAACTAACTTATTGGCGCTTAATGCCTCTATTGAAGCAGCACGTGCTGGTGAACATGGCCGTGGTTTTGCTGTTGTTGCTGAGGAAGTAAAAAGTCTCTCAGAGCATACTAAAAATGCTGCACTTGAAGTCTCTAAGACTCTCGATTCTTTTAATAATCGCGTCAGCCAAATGCACACTAAAGCAAGTTCATCTGCTGATTTATCAGAGCAAATAATGGAAAAAGTTACCGACTTTAAAGGTCAATTTTCTGGACTTTCTTCTTCCGCTAAAGATTCCATTGAGTACATTTCCTACGCAAAAGATAAAACTTTTGGTGTACTAACCAAATTAGACCATATCATTTTTAAACAAAATGGTTATATTGCCATTGAAAATCCTGAGCGCACCGCCGAAGCAAATGCAATTTCTGTAGATGACCATAACTGCCGATTAGGAAAATGGTACTTTGAGGGCTTGGGTAAAGAAAAGTTTAGTCATACTAATGCTTATACTAAACTTGCCACCCCACATAATAATGTGCATAAGTTTACTGCAGCAGCATTTAATTATTCTCAGCAAAACTGGCAAGAAGATACGGAAGTTTTACACAGCATCGTAGATTCAATGAAACATTCTGAGCATGCAAGTGCTGAAGTTATGGAATTCATAGATCAAATGATTGATGAAAAACATCAACATTAAAGTAACTTCTCATTATCAGCGGGTACTGGAACGCAGGTCTTTAGCCTGCCGCCTAATCAATGCAGGCTAAAGACCTGCGTTCCATTTATTCAGGAGTTCGATCCTGTGGATAATGAGAAGTTACACAATAAATAACAACAGCATTGATTAATAATGTGGTTTTTACATTAAGTAAAAACCACATACGCCATCCAATCAATTAGAAGTTCGAATTGCTTCATTTGGAATTATAAGTTCACAACGACGCTAAGTACTCGACCTTCATTAACTAATATAGAATTGTCGCATCATACCCAAATCTTCATGCTCTAAGTTATGACAATGATATAAAAATAAGCCTTTAAAATCCTGAAATGGCTTAATAATGGTTATTTCTTCGCCCGGCATAACTAGTACTGTATCTTTCCAGCCTGTATCAATAAAACCTTCTTTGACTGTTTCGTACTCCTCTTGGCGCATTCCTTCAATTTTTCTTGAAACAACTTGAAACTGTTGGCCATGTAAATGAATAGGGTGCGCCATGGATAACATCATTCCTCCCATACCACCTCCCATCATTCCCTTTTTACCTTTTGCCATTTTCCCGTGGTCATGAAAAATCTTAATCTTTTTAATTGAACCTAATTTAACTTGCTCAAAGTCTTCTACCCTATCCATCTCATAAGAATACCCATTTAATTGTGGGCGCATTGGCTTCATTGAAATAGCGATAGGAATTGCTTTATTTTTATTATCAACATCTCTGTTAGTTAACCGCTTTATTTTAGCTAGCTCTTTTGGTAAAGCGGGAGATTGATTAACTTTTTTTGTTACTTTAAACCTAGCAATAGTAAACTTTTCCCCTTGCTTTAAACCGCTACTGCTCATCATCCCCATGCCGCCATTTGGTGGCATAGCACCTTGATAATCCAAACTAGATAATGTCAACTCATCACCAACTGAGCGCCCACTAAAATCCAGCCATAAATCAACCCGTTCACCTGGTGCCAGCATAATATAAGGACGTGTTTGTGGTGTGTCTAATAAATTACCATCTGTGCCAATTGCAACCATGGGTGTTCCATCATCCCAGCCTAATTTATAGATACGTGAATTTGACCCATTAACCGCTCTAAATCGATAAGCACGAGACTTCACTGAAAATTCAGCATTCGGCTTACCATTAACTAAAATAGTCTCGCCTAAAAAGCCCATCATCTTGCCATGCATGCCATGTATATATTGCAATTGATTTTGGCTATCTAAATTTCTATCTTGTAACACAAGAGGTAAGTCATACTCACCTCTTGGTAAATCTAAATTTTGTTCCTCATCATCTGTTACCGTAATAATACCTGCTAGCCCTTTGTAAACCTGTGTTGCTGTTTTCTCATGCGAATGTGAATGATAAAAGCTAGTTCCAGCTCTATTCAGTACTTCAAATTCATAAACCAAGGTCTCGCCACCATTAATTGCATACATAGGGTGCCCATCACTATGCTGCGGTACATGCAAGCCATGCCAATGAATAACAGAGGATTCTGATAGTCTATTCTTATAGTAAATACGTACTTTTTGACCTTGTTTATAATTTAAGGTCGGCCCTAAATAATTATCTTCCAGCTCAACAACTGTATTTTTAGGGCCTTTTAATACCTTAGCATAATACTTTTGCACCTTCGTTTTACGGCCTGACTTAATAGGCATATACGCATCACGCGATGTTATTTCAATTTCAACGTCAGCATTAAACCCTGCCGTTGGCTTACTTTTTAAAGAACTTGTTTTCGCCAGCGCTAGTTTAGGCAGTACACCCAATGCTGTCAGTCCTAATGCTGAATGTTGTAAAAAATTGCGTCGGTTATAGTTAATTTTCGTATTCATAAGTCTTCCTCAATTTATTATTTTTATACTACTCATTCATACAGTGAATTATTAATTAGAACGTTAACTAAGCTTTATCATAAGTGACAAAACTGTAGCTAAAATCAACACTCACATCATTATTGATATCTTCCCTATCCAATTCTAACCACTGCTTTTTATTAATCTCTGGAAACCATGTATCTCCTGAAAAGGATTTATTAATTTCAGTCACATAGAGCCTGTCAGATTTTTCTAATGCAACTTCATATAAGGTTGCACCGCCAATAACAAACACCTCCTCTTCCTTGCAACAACTCTCTATTGCCGACTCTAAGTCATTAAAAACCACACAACCTTCTTGTTTATAATCAGCATTTCGGCTAATAACAATATTTTTTCTTCCTGGTAATGGCCTGCCTATGGATTCAAAGGTCTTACGCCCCATAATAATTGGGTGCCCCATGGTGATTTTTTTGAATTTTTTTAAATCTGCGGATAAGTGCCATGGCATTTGTTTATTAATACCTATAGTTCGGTTTTCTGCCATCGCAACGATGAGTGATAATTTCATGCTTTTACACTGCTAAATTTACATTAGCCTAAAATTATAGCCTGTATTAGCCATAATATAGGTGATAATGGGGTATTATTTTTAATCGAGACTTAGCATTATGTCAACTGAACAAACTTTATTACAACGTAGCAATTCCAAATGTGAACTTTGTAGCAACGAAGAAAATCTGAGTGTTTACAAGCTGCCCCCTGAAAACCAAGAGACTGCGGAACAATCCATTCTAGTTTGTACTACCTGCCTAGAACAAATAACACAAACTAGCCCTATTGATGAAAGTCACTGGCGTTGCCTTAATGACAGTATGTGGAGCACGACTCCTGCTGTACAAATTATGGCTTGGCGATTACTTAAAGCGTTATCAAGCTCTTCTTGGGCGCAAGATTTATTAGAGATGCTGTATTTAGACCCTGAAATGCAAACTTGGGCAGAATCAGCTTCTATTGATATAACCGCAAATGAAAGCAGTGCAGCAACACTAGATAGCAACGGTTCTCAATTACTAGATGGCGATACTGTTACTTTAATTAAAGATCTAGATGTAAAAGGGGCGGGGTTTACAGCGAAACGTGGCACAGTCGTTAAAAACATTTCTTTAACAGATAACCCTAAACATATTGAGGGTCGTGCAAACGGTGTTCGTATTGTCTTAGTGGCTAATTTTTTGAAAAAAGTCGTGTAACTCTAATTTAGCTAAAATTAGAGTTAATAACGTTTGCTTTCATGCCTTGGCCATAAATTCCTTGGCCAACGCTCAAGAATCTTTTAATAAACCTTTTTTTATTCGTAGTTTTCCCTTATTATCTTAAAAATAATCATTAGCTAACCTCTTATCTTCTAATGCCTGCAAAAACGCCCAAAACAAAACGCTCGCTGATTCATCTGCTTTTTTATCCAGCCAGCTTTTTAATGGGCCGCCTTAATTTTGCGAAAAAATCCTTCACCCTTGCGCTATTTATTTTATTCTCATTTTTTATTATCTCTAGCAGCTTATATATACAGCTAAACA
>JAQRMR010000064.1 GCA_028599115.1 Methyloprofundus sp. | reverse complement strand
GCCTTCTTAATAGTTGAAAAGCACCCAGTAATAGCACCGCTCCCAGTGTATCAGCAAGCCAATCAGTTACATCACTAGAACGCCCTGTTACAAAAGATTGATGCCACTCATCAGAAGCGCCGTAAAGACTCGAAAAAATCAAACTACTGATTAATAAAAGCGGATGAGATAAGCAAAGGTGCCGGAAAGCACGCACAACAAAAAACGTTAAAATAAAATAAGCCCCCAGGTGCATGACTTTATCTTGGTGTGGAAATTTTAACGGCGTAGGCAAAGAGCTTTGCGCAGAAAGCCAGTAAATAAAAGCACAAAATAGGATAAGTGAAACCGTGTCTAATGCTTTGATATAATGTGTGGATAATTTCATAGTTGCGAATAAGATGAAGAATGAATAATATTTTTGATTTTGCGGAAGCCTGCTTATATCGTGTTGACATAGATGAGAAGCTAGTCTTAACTAAACAAGCTTGGCAATTATATCAGCAAGATAAATTAGAATTTACTGCGCATCATGCGCCTGATGTTATTTCAAAAGTAAAATTCCCCGCAAAACCAGAATTATTAGCCCCTCGATTTATGCCGCGACGTGCGCTAGGTAGTAAAGAAGGTATGCAGGCTTTTTATCATTCTTTAGCGCATATAGAATTTGTCGCCATTTATTTAGCATGGGATATGCTCTACCGCTTTCGAGATTTACCTGAGCAATTTTATATTGATTGGTTACAAGTCGCTTATGAAGAGGCCTTACATTTTGAAATGATTCGTGAGCACTTACGGACACTAAACTTAGATTATGGTGATTTACCCGCACATCAAGGACTATGGGAGCACGCGCAAGATACAGATTACGATGTATTGGCACGTCTAACGATTATTCCGCGCTGCATGGAAGCGCGTGGTTTAGATGTAACGCCAGCGATGATAAAAAAAATCGCTAAATTTAAAGATCAGCAAGGCGTAGACATCTTAACGCGCATTTATGAAGATGAAAAAACTCACGTCAACTTTGGCTCGCACTGGTTTAATCACCAATGCCAAGCGCAGCAATTAGATCCAGATGAAACGTTTAAGCACTATTTATTAAAGCATTTTAACCAAGGTAAACCGAAAGGGCCGTTTAATACAGAAGTGCGCTTACAAGTTGGCTTTACAGACAATGAAATGGCTTGGTTAGAGGAGCAATAAAATGAAACAACAGCCTGTTTTCGCATTAGGGTTTAGAGTTTTTTTCAGCGTAGCAGGTTTGTCAGCAGTCCTATTGATCGCACTTTGGCTATTCGCTTATTCAGGGAGTACCAATATTGCTAACTACTATCCAAATACTTTTTGGCATGCTCATGAAATGCTCTTCGGCTACACAGTCGCCGTTATCGCAGGCTTTTTATTAACCGCAGTTAAAAACTGGACAGGCGAAGCAACAATTACCGATAAGCCGTTAGCTGCTTTAGCTTTATTATGGTTTGCTGGACGCATTGCTCCCTTTACTGCTAATTATATTACGCATGAGTTAATCGCCCTTATCGACCTTTTATTTTTACCCAGCCTCGCGTATGCATTGAGCCTGCCATTATTAAAAGCAAAATATACCCGTGGACTTGTTTTTATGGCTCTCATCATCATGATGACAGTCAGTAATGCATTAATTCATGCGGAAATGTTAGCCTATTCTGAACAAACAGCATGGCTAGGCTTACAGCTAATGATTGCACTTGTTTTGCTGATGATTCTCATTATTGCTGGCAGAGTATTTCCTTTCTTTACCTCGCGTGGCGCAGGTGTTGAATTAAGCCCTAAACCTAGTTTAGATGCTTGGTCGATTGGCTCAGCAGTGATTGTTTTTATTCTGCAGGTGCTCGGTGTGACGGGTGCACTTTTGGCAATAACAGCGGTTATTGCAGCGATTATTAATAGCTTAAGATTAAAGAATTGGTTAGTTAAACAAGTGTTATCCATTCCGCTACTATGGGTACTTTTTAGTGCGTATGCGTGGATTATTGTCGCTTTTTTATTAACGGCACTCAGTACGCTTGCTATTATACCGGCAACATTAGCGCTACATGCTTTCACTATGGGTGGTATTGGTGTGGTTACTTTAGCTATGATGGCGCGTGTTTCTCTTGGGCATAGCGGGCGTGATTTACAAGCTTCTAAAGCAACCGTATTCGCTTTTTGTTTAATTAATTTAGCCGTTCTAGTTAGAGTGATCTTCCCACTATTAATGCCAGCAAACTATGTCGCTTTTGTATGGATTGCAGGTTTATTCTGGATAGCTGCCTTTTTATTATTTAACTTTGTTTACCTGCCGATACTAACAACTGCGCGAGCAGATGGTAAATCAGGTTAAAATAGCCCAATACAATCGCGCTAATGTGACTTGAGGCGATTAACAATATACTTCGTTTTACAGCATTTGCTTTAAAACACACCTTAACTTCTTTTTATATACAAATATTATGGCACTATATTGTGGAATTGTCGGTTTACCTAATGTTGGTAAATCAACCTTATTCAATGCGTTAACCAATGCAGAAATTGCAGCTGAAAATTACCCATTTTGCACGATTGATCCTAATGTTGGTGTGGTTCCCGTGCCCGATTCACGTATGGATGCACTGGCTGAAATCGTTAATCCAGATAGGATATTGCCAACAACCATGGAATTTGTTGATATTGCCGGTTTAGTCGCTGGTGCATCAAAAGGAGAAGGCTTAGGTAATAAATTTTTAGGTAATATACGCGAGACAGATGCCATTGTGCATGTCGTACGTTGTTTTGAAGATGAAAATGTCGTGCACGTCGCAGGAAAAATCGACCCAATTGGTGATATAGACGTAATTAATACCGAACTTGCTTTAGCGGATATGGCAAGTTTAGAAAAAGCCTTAGTTAAAACTAGCAAAGCAGCAAGAACAGGTAACAAAGAAGAAGTTGCTAAAAAGAATTGCTACGAAAAATTGATTGCACATCTTGATGGCGGTGGGCAAGTTAGATCATTAGATTTATCTGAAAATGAATTAGAAATTGTGAAAGAACTTTTTCTACTGACCATTAAACCAGCGATGTACATAGCCAATGTTCAAGATGATGGGTTTGAAAATAATCCATTATTAGATACCGTGCAAAACTACGCAGATAAAGAAGGCTCAGTAGTTGTTTCTGTTTGTGCTGCCATCGAAGCCGAAATTATTCAGTTAGATGAAGATGAAAAACAAGAATTTATGGATGATTTAGGCTTAGAAGAACCGGGCTTAAACCGTGTTATTCGCGCCGCTTATAAATTACTTAACTTATCAACTTATTTTACAGCAGGCGTTATGGAAGTAAGAGCTTGGACGATTCCAGTAGGCGCAACAGCACCGCAAGCTGCTGGCGTAATCCATACTGATTTCGAAAAAGGTTTTATCCGTGCAGAGGTAACTGCCTACGAAGATTTCGTAGAATTCAAAGGCGAGCAGGGCGCTAAAGATGCCGGAAAATGGCGTTTAGAAGGAAAAGATTACATTGTCCAAGATGGCGATGTCGTACATTTTAGGTTTAATGTTTGACGAATAGCTAAGTAGCCTCTATAATAGCCGCTCTTTAGTTGATCAGATAGCTAAAGAACGTGTGGCGATATAGCTCAGTCCGGTTAGAGCACAGGATTCATAACCCTGGGGTCCCAAGTTCAATTCTCGGTATCGCCACCATTAACTTCTTTATTGAAGTAATCAAACCAGCCATCAGAGCTGGTTTTTTTATGCCTAAAATATAGTGGTCAGCTATTTAATTATTTTCTTTACATTTTTTCAATAGGCATTTGTAGCTTAGGGAGGTAATGCGGCGTGCTGCTTCCCTGCTGTGATAAATGTACGCATCACTTTTTCCTCAATTAAATAACGTGGAAATTTTAGGACTGCCTATTATAATTGGGATTAATTTTCGTGTAGAGAGGAAAAAAAATATTACCCCATAATAGGTCAATTTATATAGATTTTGTAGCAGTATGCTACAATTATGCTAAGTAATGTAATCTTTAATGGTTGAAATAATGGCTAAAGCAATATCCCCTGTGCGGTTGCAAGATGATTTAATGCAAGCAGCAAAGTTAACAGGAGAACGGTTTCATCGAAGCTCAGCAGAGCAAATTGAATATTGGGCTGATATTGGGAGAAAAGTATCTACGGTGCTTGATCCGGATGTACTTATGTCTGTTGCAATGGGGCTTTCACAAGTTAAGGTTGAGCCGGTTTACGGGCGGAAAATTAACCCTGATGCTGTATTTAAAACATTAGAAGATCAAAGAGAAAGTGGAGTATTGACTCAGTTGGTCACTGGGGGTGCTATAAAATATCAAGCTTCTTTGAAATACCTTGGTTACTTAGAAGAAATTGATCAAAAAGGAAATGTGAGAGTCGGAAAATTTAGTGAGGGTGAATTTATTGTCATTGATGAGTTGGCACTTTGAATGATGATAAGCAGTTATGGGTTTTAGCGGGTGGAAATGGTGCTGGAAAGAGTACTTTTTATAGAACACAACTAGAATCTTTAGGTTTGCCTTTTATAAATGCTGATGTGTTAGCAAAAGAAATTTATCCGCAATCACCTGAAGAGCATAGCTATGAGGCAGCTAAACTAGCAACAGAAATGCGCTTCAAACTATTGAATGAAGGTAGGAGTTTTTGTTTTGAAACAGTTTTTTCACATCCTTCTAAAATAGACTTTGTCGCTCAAGCAAAGATGCTGGGTTATGAAATTATTTTAGTTTTTATTCATTTAGAAGAGCTCTCTCTTAATCAAGCAAGAATCAAACAACGTGTAAACGAGGGTGGGCATAATGTCCCTGAAGATAAAGTTGCTGCCAGAATTCCTCGCTTATTAGTCAATATAAAAAAGACATTACCACTTTGTGATCAAGCGTATATATTAGATAACTCTAGTTTCGATAGACCTTTGCAGCAGGTTTCAGTCATTACAAATGGTAAAATTCACAAGAAAATAAGTTTGCCTAACTGGGCGAGTGATTTACTTAGCGATTACGAATAAAGTAAGCTTTAAATCAAACCTGATTGACACCAGTGAGATTTACAATTAGGCCTGCGAGGCTATATTGCACTAATCGGGCAGATGGTAGATGCCAGTCTTGTACCCGTACCCAAACAACACCTTGCTATGCTGTTATAAATATACGCTTCTCTTTTTCCTCAATTAAATAACGTGGAAATTTTAGGACTGCTTAATATTGTTGCTAATAAATATGATTTATCGATTAATCGTTATAAATAAGTGGTATATGAAGAAGAGCAGTATGATGATCCTACCGCTATGCTGAAAAAATGCGTTCATTAGAAGGTGATATTATTCAAGATATGAATGAGATTAATGAGATGTTGAAGGTAAAATAATAATAACGTACACAGAGAAAAGGAGGCCGTAGAGGAAAGCTCGGCGTACTCTGTGTAATATTTTTAAGTTAAGGTGATATGGATAATGAATTATAAAGAGCATATTACGATAGAAGCAAGTAAACGCGGTGGAAAACCGTGTATCAGAGGGATGAGAATCAGTGTCTATGATGTTTTATCATGGCTGGCGGATGGCATGACTGAAACCGAAATTATTGAAGACTACCCCGAATTAAATCACGATGATATTAGTGCTTGTTTAAGCTTTGCTGCTAATCGAGAGCATAATATCGGTGCATTAATGCAATGAAACTGTTATTAGATGAAAACTTATCACGCCGTGTCGTGCCTTTTATCCAGTAAAAATATCCAGACAGCACTCAAATATCATTGCTTAATATGGAGCATAGTACCGATAAGGAAATATGGGATTATGCAAAAACACACAGCTATGTCATCGTCACTAAAGACGCTGATTTTTTGGATATGTCTTTACTTTATGGACAGCCACCTAAAATCATTTGGTTAAAAATAGGCAACCAAACTAAAGCGGTCATGATTAATGCGCTACTGGAAAATAGAGTGGAAATTGAACGGGTATTAATCTCTGAAGATAAAGCCGGTGTTTTTCAAGATAGTTTTCGCATTAATTGTACGATATTAAACAGGCCAGAGTATATTTAGCAGCAATTCTCGCTCAAGCCCCAGATAATACAAATCTAGCCATTAATCTAATTTCAGTCACCCATATCAAGTTGTGTTTAATAATGCCGGAAAACGCTGATACTATCCCAGCCTACGGCATTTATTGGGCTCCTTTCCTAAGTAGTTATGCAATGCTTTAAACCCAAGACACCATAAGAGCTTACAGGGAAATAAGGTAACTTCTCATTATCCACAGGATCGAACTCCTGAATAAATGGAACGCAGGTCTTTAGCCTGCATTGATTCAACGGCAGGCTAAAGACCTGCGTTCCAGTACCTGTTGATA
>JAQRMR010000063.1 GCA_028599115.1 Methyloprofundus sp. | reverse complement strand
ATTAACCCGCTATTTTTTGCCGGTGGTGATATTGGTAAACTTGCAATATGTGGCACTTTAAATGATCTCGCCATGAGTGGCGCAAAGCCTTTGTATATCACTTGCTCGCTAATTATTGAAGAAGGCTTTGCCATTCAAGATTTACAGCGTATTTTGCAATCCATGCAATCTAGCGCACAACAAGCAGGCGTTAAAATCGTCACAGGTGATACTAAAGTAGTGGAGCGCGGTAAAGGCGATGGCCTTTATATCAATACGGCAGGTGTGGGTGTTGTGCCATCAAGCATCAATATAAATCCCTCTCAAATCCAGGCGGGCGATCATATTATTATCAACAGTGATTTAGCGCGCCATGGTATTGCGGTGATGTTGCAACGTGAAGGCATTGAATTCCAAAATACCATTCAAAGTGATTGTGTAGATTTATCTGGATTGGTACAACAGTTACTCACGCAAAATTTCCCACTCCACTGTTTACGTGATTTAACCCGTGGCGGTTTAGCCAGTTGCTTAATTGAATTAGCTCATAGTTCGGAACAGAATTTTACTCTACAAGAGAGCAATATCCCTCTGCAAGCTGATGTAAAAAGTGCTTGTGAAATACTCGGCTTTGATCCTTTACATATTGCTAATGAAGGCTGCTTTGCTTTATTTGTTCCCGCTTCACACAGTGCCGCTGTTTTAAATTTTCTACAGCAACAGCCATTGGGGAAAAATGCACGCTTAATTGGGTCAGTCAGTCATGCAGATAAGCATGGCAAAGTCATTTTAGAAACTGCGCTGGGTATTCAACGCCCTATGGAATTATTTAATGGGGAACAACTACCACGAATTTGTTAAAACCCGCATTTAATTTTCAAAATTGCGGCATATCACACATAAAGACTTATTCAAAAGCAGCAACACCAAAAAATACAATAAAAAATTAATATCTTACAGATATGGCATAGCTTGTGCTTTTAATTAGTTTTTTCCCTTTAATAAAATCTAAGGACATCACTATGCCTACTAGCGGACAATTTAGCACACACATTAAAAGCACCGATGATTACCAATTAAAAATCAAATACCCTGCGAAAAATATACCTTTTTCGGAGCAACAAATTATAGATATAAACAAAACTTTTGATGCAATAGAGCATATTTTAAATGCTGCTCCCAACAACCAATCTGAGACATTTAAGCTGTTATGATACGCATTGACGATTAATTAACAGCGAGATTGGCATAATGAAAGCAAATGTAGGTGGTACCGACAAAATCATGAGGCTTCTCATCGGTTTATCAACGCTTGGCATGGGAGGGATTTTTGAAATCCTGGTGGGGCGTAGTAGGTATTATTCCAATAGCAACATCCCTTCTTAGGTGGTGTCCTGCCTACCTTCCTTTTGGGTTTTCAACATGTGAATCCAATACCGATTAAAACTAACGCTTGAAACTAACCTTATAAATACCTCGTTCCCACATTCCTGCGTGGAAGCGAGGTATCTCCACCTATTAATCTTCTTTTCTAAATTCACCTTCAATCACATCAGGCTCTTTCTCTGCTCGAGGCTGCTGCACCCCTGCAGCTAAACGTTTTTCAATAATATATTGCGCTATTTTTCTACGCATTGAAGGGATTAAGCAAGCAAAGCCAATCACATCGGTAAAAAAACCTGGGGTTAACAACAAGGCACCACCAACTAATAGTATAGGCCCTTCGATCATTTCATACGCGGGCAACTCACCTTTAGCTAAATTTTCTTGTAGACGATTCCATGTTGCCATCCCTTGCTGCCTTAATAAGCCTGCACCGACAATAGCCGTGCCTACAACTAATAAAATAGTAGGAAATACACCGACAATTCCACCAATTTGCAGTAATAAATAAATTTCTATAAAAGGGATAGTAAGAAAAACTAAAAAAATAATTTGTAAGGGGTTCATAATAGTCAGCTTCCTTTTAGGGCTAATTTTTTCAAAATATAGCATACTATACTCCATACCTAATATTGATTTCACGTTCCCTTCGCATGCCTTATCAATTAATTTTAAATACCTGCCCTGATTTTACTGTTGCCCAAACATTAGCCAATAAAATCATTGAAAATGAGCTAGCCGCTTGTGTTAATATTTTACCTTCTTTAACATCCGTTTATCGCTGGCAAGGCAAAATAGAAACAGCCCAAGAGCACTTGTTATTAATTAAAGCACCTCGCTCACAATATGCCGATATCGAACAATTTATCATCTCTCATCACCCTTATGATGTCCCAGAAATTATTGCGTTTTCCATCGAAAACGGACTCCCTGATTATTTACAATGGATTGATTCATGCGCCACTTTAAAATAACGTCTTTTTTCTTATTACTTTGTTTTAGCCAATTTAGTTATGCGCTGAATGCTAGCGATTTATTAAGAGCCGAACAAGCCTTTAAAGTCTCTGCTGAACCAACGAGCACTGGAGATATCAAAATCATTTGGCAGATTGCTGAAGGTTATTATTTATACCGCAATAAAATATCAGTCACGTCCAAATCAGCAGCAATTAAAATTACCCACCTGGATTTACCTGCAGGAATAATGAAGCATGATGCCTCTTTTGGAGATGTGCTTATTTATAGGGATAGGATCGAAAGCTTATTGACTTTACAGCGCTCAAAAGACCAACAAAGCTTTAATCTGCTAATCAAACATCAAGGCTGTGCAGATATCGGTGTCTGTTACCCACCGCAAAGTACTTTATTAAAAATAGATTTACCTGCGCTTGAACCCGCCTTAAACCCTATAGAAAAAATTACCAAAAGCTTTAATTTAGGCTTAAAGCTTTTTTCTGATGAATTATTACCTGCCGATGAAGCGTTTGCTTTTTTCGCTTTTGCTAAAGATGATACAAACATCAATGTGCAATGGGACATCGCCAAAGGTTATTACTTATATAGAGAAAAATTTGAATTACAGTTATTGGCTGAAAATGGCACGACATTATTAGACTATACAATTCCTCACGGTAAACCTAAATATGATGCAGCCTTTGGTGATGTAGAATTATTATATGACACGGTGCAGTTCAACTTAGCGTTAGCACGCAGTTTTCCCGCTGAACAAAACGTGACTTTAATCGCCAAATTCCAAGGCTGTGCTGAACGTGGCGTTTGCTATCCGCCGATGCAAAAAACAATCCAGCTACAATTACCCAAACTGTCTACAACAAAGCAAAGAAAAAATACCACGCCGCCTCAATCTAGCGAGTTATCTGAGCAAGATTTTATTGTTAACGCATTAAAGAATGATTCTTTTATGCTGACTTTATTCACTTTCTTAGGCTTTGGTTTATTGCTTGCCTTTACCCCATGTACATTTCCGATGGTGCCTATTTTATCGGGCATTATTATTGGCCAAGGAAAAAATATTACCCAGAGAAAGGCCTTTTTCTTATCCTTTAGTTTTGTTTTTGCTTCTGCTCTGACTTATACCGTTTTGGGCATACTCGCCGCATTATTCGGTAGTAACCTGCAAGCAGATTTTCAAGCGCCTTGGATCATTTATCTCTTTAGTAGTATTTTTGTTATTTTAGCGCTATCTATGTTTGATTTTTATCACATAGAACTACCCAAGTTCCTGCAATCTCGCTTACATAATGCTAGCGATAGACACCGTGATGGCTCTTATTTAGGCGCGGCTTTAATGGGCTTCTTCTCTTCCTTAATTGTTGGCCCTTGTGTTGCTGCGCCTTTAGCCGCGGCACTTATTTATATAGGGCAATCTGGCGATGTGCTTTTAGGTGGCTTAGCTTTATTTATGATGGGCATGGGCATGGGCGTACCACTCTTAATAATAGGCGCTTCTGCGGGTAAATTATTACCTAAAGCGGGGCATTGGTTAAATACCAGCAAAACCGTCTTTGGCGTTATCATGCTGGCTGTTGCGGTATGGATGCTCGAACGTGTGATTGCTGCAGAAATCAGCCTTTTTCTATGGGCTTTATTATGTATCGTCCCTGCTGTTTATTTGCACGCTTTAGAACCGCTGCCTGTTAGTTCGGGAGGTTGGCAAAAATTATGGAAAGGCATAGGGTTAATTTTACTTATTTATGGCACCCTGATGTTAGTGGGCTTAAGTGCGGGTAATACCAACCCTCTGCAACCACTGAAAGGCATCGCTTTTTCTGGTACTGCCACTGCTAAAGAAAAAGCTTTAGCTTTTAAAAGGGTGCCTTCCTTATCAGCATTAAAGCAAGAATTACAAAAAGCCAGCCAGCAGGGAAAATTTGTGATGCTCGATTTTTATGCCGACTGGTGTATTAGCTGTAAAGAAATGGAGCACTACACTTTAAGTAATGCAAAAGTAAAACAAGGGCTGGCCAATTTTGTTTTACTGCAAGCGGATGTAACAAAAAACAATATTAAAGATAAAGCCCTCTTAAAAGAATTCAACTTAATCGGTCCACCAGCTATTTTATTTTTTGACCTCAATCAACAAGAGTTAACTCATAAACGCATCATAGGCTTTCAAGAGCCTGATACATTTTTAAATAATATCCCGAACTAAAAACAGCCTTTTATGCCTAAACTATTGCTTGCTTCTACTGTACTCATTTTTATTTTGCTTATTGCTTGGTTTGAACAGCAACAACAAGAATATGCACAGAAAGTGATTCCTTTAGTTGATTTTTCTTTACCAGACCGCCAAGGAAAAATACAAGAAATCAGCCAGTGGAAAGATAAAATACGCATTATTAACTTTTGGGCAACTTGGTGCCCTCCTTGTTTAAAAGAAATGCCTGACTTCATACAGTTACAAAAGAAATACGCCAAGCAAAATATCCAATTTATCGGTATCGCTATTGATGACCCCAGTGCAGTGGAGGACTACTTAGCGTTTATCGAGATTAATTACCCAATTTTAATATCTCCCTCTGAAGGCGGGTTAATTGCTAAACAGCTGGGTAATATTGTCAGCGCAATCCCTTATACAGTCATTGTTAACCAAGAAAATAATATTATTTTCCATCACCCCGGCGAACTATCTAAAGAATTACTCGAAAATCAGCTTATCAGCGCCCTTAAATCAAACGAAAAAATCGACCAGCCTGATAAAAATAAATAAAAAAATAGCCGTTTTTGTCGCTAATTGCTGTTAAATAACTTAATTCTGGACAAAACCGGCTAAATTAGAGAAAATTAGCGAATATATTAAGTTAAACCTTTCAAAAAGTGTTTATTTCATGGCAAAAATAACAATCCTCAATGGCCCCAACCTAAACCTTTTAGGTGTGCGCGAACCTGGTCATTATGGCAACAAAACACTCGCTGATATTCAGCAAAGCGCAGAATCCTTTGCTGACAATGCAGGCCACCAACTTAATTTTCACCAGAATAATGCAGAACATGAAATTGTAGAACATGTTCACCAAGCCTTTGCTGATAAGGTAGATTTTATCATTATCAATCCAGCGGCTTTTACCCATACTAGCGTTGCCATTAGAGATGCTTTGCTGGCAACAAAAATACCCTTTATAGAAGTCCATCTGTCCAACGTTCACGCAAGAGAGCCTTTTCGTAAGCACTCTTACTTTTCTGATATTGCTCAGGGAGTTATTTGTGGACTTGGTGCAACTGGATACCAACTGGCCTTAGAGGCTGCACATCAGACCCTACTCGAGGATAAATAAATCGTGGATATTAGAAAAATAAAAAAACTGATCGAACTTATTGAAGAATCTGACATTGCTGAAATTGAAATTACCGAAGGTGAAGAATCGGTACGTATCAATCGTTATTCTAGCGCTCCAGCACCTGTTGCCGTAGCAGCTCCTGCACCCATTGCAATAAGCGCAGCACCTGCTCCTGCAGCAACTTCAGCCGCTGCACCAGCAGCTATTGAGAGTCCTGAACCCGCTGACCACGCCCTTAAATCACCAATGGTGGGTACTTTTTACCGTGCTGCATCGCCAGGTTCTGCCTCTTTCGTAGAAGTAGGTTCAACCGTAAAAGAGGGTGATACGCTTTGTATTATTGAAGCAATGAAAATTCTTAACCAAATCGAAGCGGATAAAAGTGGTGTCATTAAGCAAATTCTAATCGAAAATGCTCAGCCGGTTGAATATGACCAAGCTCTTTTCATCATAGAATAATCCACGAGGCAATAAGCAATGTTTGATAAAATTCTTATCGCAAACCGTGGGGAAATAGCCCTACGGATCTTGCGTGCCTGCCGTGAGCTGGGCGTAAAAACTGTCGCTGTTTATTCAAGTGCAGATCGTGATTTAAAACATGTTCGCTTAGCGGATGAAGCCATTTGTATTGGCCCAGCAGCATCAGCTGATAGCTACCTAAACATACCGGCTATTATTAGTGCTGCCGAAGTGACTGATGCCGAAGCGATTCACCCTGGCTACGGATTTTTAGCTGAAAGTGCTGAATTTTCTGAAAAAGTAAAACAAAGTGGCTTTACTTTTATTGGCCCTGAAGCGGATACCATTCGCAAAATGGGAGATAAAATTCAGGCTAAAAAAGCCATGGTTGCTTCTGGCATTCCTTGTGTTCCTGGTAACGGCGAACCACTCGGTGATGACAACGAAACCAATCTTAAAATGGCTAAAGAAATAGGCTACCCTATTATCATTAAAGCAGCTGGTGGTGGTGGTGGGCGTGGTATGCGTACGGTGCATACTGAAGGTGCCTTATTAAGCTCTATTGCTTTAACTAAATCTGAAGCGGGTTCTTTTTTTGGTAACGATACCGTTTATATGGAGAAGTTCCTAGAAGATCCTCGCCATATTGAAATCCAAGTACTATCTGATGCACATGGTAATGCCGTTCACTTAGGTGAACGTGATTGTTCTATGCAACGTCGCCACCAAAAAGTAGTTGAAGAAGCACCTGCACCAGGAATCACCGAAGAACAACGACAATTCATTGGTGAGCGCTGCTCACAAGCCTGCGTTGATATTGGTTATTTAGGCGCGGGGACGTTTGAATTCTTATATGAAAAAGGTGAGTTTTTCTTTATTGAAATGAACACCCGTATTCAAGTAGAGCACCCTGTTACTGAGATGGTCACCGGCATTGATCTGGTAAAAGAGCAATTACGTATTGCCGCTGGAGAACCTTTATCATTTACACAAGATGATATTGTGTTGCGTGGTCATGCTATTGAGTGTCGCTTAAATGCAGAAGACGCAGTTACTTTTATGCCTTGCCCTGGAACTATCGATTTATTCCATATGCCAGGTGGCCCAGGTGTTCGTTGTGAAACGCATATTTATAATGGCTATAAAGTTCCGCCCTACTATGATTCAATGATTGGTAAGCTCATTTGCCATGGTGAAGACAGATCTAGCGCTATTGCTCGTATGAAAACAGCTCTTAATGAAATGGTAATTGATGGTATTAAAACCAACATCCCATTACAAAAAGACATTATGGCTGATAATGCCTTTGCAGTTGGCGGGCAAAACATTCACTACTTAGAAAAGAAACTCGGTATTAATTAATTTTTCCACTTTAATTAATGCTTTTATTCGGGTGAGCCTTTTCTAAAGGTTCGCCCATTTTTTTAGCTTCCCTTTTATTTACCCTTTTACTTATGGCTTGGCATCAAATATCTATTGTTAGTGACGAAGCTCTTGCTTCTGAACTTTCTGATTTTTTTAGCAATTTAGGCGCTGTTTCTGTGACTTATATGAGCGCAGAATCAAAACCGGTTTACGAGCCTAATATCGGTGAAACACGTATTTGGGAGCAAACAAAAACTATTGCTTTGTTTGAGCTAGATGCATCACCAGAATTAATCCAAAGTTTATTTACCCAAAAATTCTCTGCAGAAAAAACCAGCCACTGGCATGCCGAGATTTTAGCTGATCAAACATGGGAACGTTCATGGATGGAACACTACAAACCTATGAAATTTGGTCAACGCCTTTGGGTTTATCCATCAGGACAAGAGCAAGAAGAAGCCGATACCGTCAGCTTAGTATTAGATCCTGGATTAGCTTTTGGTACAGGTACTCACCCAACCACGGCTCTCTGCTTGGAGTGGCTTGCTAATAATGATGTAACCGGAAAAACAGTAATAGATTTTGGATGTGGCTCTGGAATATTAGCGGTTGCTGCTGTGTTATTAGGCGCTAAAGAAGCTTATGCTGTCGATATTGACCCACAAGCCTTAATTGCTACCATCGACAACGCACAAAAAAATAAAGTTGAATCTAAAATTAAAACTTTCTTAGCGGAGGACTTTAAACCATTTGCTGCTGATCTTGTTTTAGCCAATATTTTAGCTAAACCACTGATGGAATTATCTGAAAATATTACCGGCTTAGTTAAAAATGAAGGTCAACTCGTTTTATCTGGCATTTTAAAAGAGCAAGCCACCCAGGTTTCAGAGTTTTACCAAACATCATTCTCTCTACAAGCTCCGACTATCCAAGATGATTGGTGTCGTTTAGATGGTTTAAAAAACTAATAACATGCAAGAAGAGCAAGACCACTCTATCGAGCACGATATAGCAGCCCAGACTTTTGCTTGGCAACAAGCACCAGCGAAGTCATCTAAATTTTATATTTGGGGCAGCATCTTAGGTCTCGTTTTATTAGCCGCTCAAGTTAATCATTTTTTAGCTTACAAACTTGCACAAAATCCACAAGTTCGTCCTTATTTAATAACGGTTAGCCAGTTATTTAATCAATCACTTCCTACTTATAAAAACAGTTCAGATTTTACAGTCATTGGCAGTCATTTATCTCCCGAAAAAAACAAACAATACCGCGTAAAAATCAGCTTTATTAATCACGCTGATTTCCCTCAACACACCCCCTATTTACTCCTAACACTGAGAAACATACAGGGAGGGCTTTTAACACAGCGTTATTTTAGCTCAGAAACATACCAACCAGCTAAGGTATCAAATTCAATTATTTTACCTAATGAATTATTTACCATAGACTTCCTTATCAACATTCCTTCACATCATTTCGCAGGTTATAACATCGAGTTAAAGCATTTCAACAAATAACTGCCCTAGCTTATTTAAATTTGCTTACTGACCGCACAATTTCGTCCTTTTGCTTTTGCTTTGTATAAACATTCATCAGCAATACGAATAAGCTTAACTTCCTCTGGCTCGATGACAACCATACTGGCAATACCAAAACTCATTGTTACCACTGAGCTTACGCTTGATTCTTTATGCTCCATAGCTAACGCTATTATTGCTAAACGAGCCTTCTCAGTTATTTTTTCCGCCTGCTCTACCGTGGTATTAGGCAAAATATAAACAAACTCTTCCCCTCCATAACGCGCCACATAATCTGTCGATCTATGCAATGATCCTGACAAAGCTGACGCAACCTTTCTTAAACACTCATCTCCTCTGACATGCCCATAGGAATCATTAAAAAGCTTGAAATAATCCACATCACACATAACCACCGATAAAGGCTGGTTATAACGTCTTGCCCGACTAATCTCCTTTAGCCAAACCTCATCAAAATCACGCCTATTTGGGATGCCGGTTAAGCCATCAAGCCCCGCTAAAGTGCCCACTTCATAAATCTTACGCTCAACTCTCATGGCAAAAAATAAAACAATTTCAATAATAAAAAAACCTAAAATGCCATACAGAATATTTAATTGAAAATCTTGGTTAAACTTATTAACCTCTAATGTTACGTCATCCCAAATAATAGTCGACCCAGCCACCGGTAAATCAACATTACTTTCTCCACGATAATCTCTTAATGGCTCTTGGTATAACGTAAAAAAGCGCCCATCTTTTTCAATGATTTCCATTTTTCTTATCGAACTACCTAAGGCTAAATTCTTAGCCATTGAGATCATTTCTTTCGTTTCTGCTAAAGGTCGAGAGCTGGATTCAATAAAACAACCACAAGTTTGCAAAATATCTCCAAAGCGCTCTTTGATAGAGTTGGGCCACATATTACGCTCGGCATGAGCTTTAGTTAATAAAATAGCACTCCCCGTGCCTTGAGCTTTACTCACCAACATCAATAACTTAGTATAAGACGTACCTACCTCCAGTGCTCCAACATGCACTTTTTTTTCAGTTTCAGGGTCTGTGACAAAAATAGGAACAACACCTCGAATTCCGCTATAAACTCGCCCTGTTTCAAACCCTGTTCTAGCTTTAAGTTCCGCATTAGTATCAACAATGGTGTAACGAACATCATCCATACGGTCTCCAAACTTATGCGGTTTGTGCACTCTTAAGAAACTTAAACTACCAGGACCAAGATGGTAATGTAGTTGCCTCACATCAAATTTAGAGGTCATTTCATCCCAACTAGATTTTACATCGCTCAATATTTTTTTACGTATTTCAGCTGCTTTAGGGCTAGCACTCCCCTCTGCTGCAACGGCTTTTTTCCCCTCTAAAAAAAGTAAGTTTAATTTTTTATTACCTGAAAAATGAGTCGCTAACTGCAACATATTCCGTTTGGTCATCCCTAGAGCCAATTCAACACCTTCCATATGCCCTTGCGCTCGTTGCATTAATGAGTGATTTAAGGCTTGTTGAGAGGCATAGTAGTTGATTCCAATCAAGACAATATCCGAAATAAGCACAATGCAACTAACAACTAAAATCAACAAAACACTTCGTTGCTTTTTTCTTATTTTTTTCATAACCATCACCTAAAACAACTCAATCACAACTAAACATTATTTTACACTTCACCAATCATACTATAATGATTGCTAATCTAACTTTAATTATAAGCACATACTATGGCTCACCCAGAACTCATCCTAAAGAAAAATGAAGACAAACGCCTACGCCAAGGACACCTTTGGGTCTTTAGCAACGAAGTCGATACTGCTCGCACGCCACTAACACAATTTCAAGCAGGTGATACAGTCCAAGTACTTGCTAGTAATGGTCAAATAATGGGCGCAGCTTATATCAACCCTAATACTTTAATTTGTGCGCGATTGCTTTCTAGAAAAGCAGGAGCAAAATTAGGCTATAAGCTCTTTACCTCTCGAATTTCTAAAGCACTTGCCCTGCGTGAGCGTTTTTACGATAAACCTTTTTATCGCTTAGTCTTTGGTGAAAGCGATGGTTTATCAGGCTTAGTCATTGACCGCTTTGGTGATGTTTTATCAGTGCAAATTACCACAGCAGGTATCGAGCGCCAAAAAGAACCATTGATTGAAGTCTTAGTTGAACTATTACAGCCTAAAGCTATCTTGCTCAAAAATGATAACCCACAACGCGAGCTAGAAGGTATCTCCACTGAATCAGAAGTGGTTTACGGAGAGCTTCCTGCAGAAGTGCTTATCGAAGAAAATAATACACAATTCAAAATCGATGTGCTAAACGGCCAAAAAACGGGCTGGTTTTATGACCACCGTAGCAGCCGTGCAGAATTAGCTAAAATAGTAAAAGATAAAACAGTGTTAGATTTGTTTTCTTATACTGGAGCATGGGGTGTTCCCGCCGCTTGTAATGGTGCCGAACATACGACTTGTGTTGATGCTTCAGCCAGTGCTATTGCACTAGGTAACGAAAATGCAAAGCTAAACAATGTTAGCGAAAAAATGGATTTTGTTAAAAGTGACGTGTTTGAATTTCTAAAACAAGCTCGCGAAGAAAGAAAGCGTTTTGATATTATTATTTTAGACCCACCAGCATTGATAAAACGTAAAAAAGACTTTAAAGCAGGCTATGAAGCTTATCGTCGCTTAAATCACTTAGCCTTACAAGTTTTAGCAAAAGATGGCATTTTAGTGTCTGCATCTTGCTCTTATCACTTAAGCCGCGCTAATCTGCATTATATTTTACGCACCTCAGCACGCCATATAGATAGACACCTAACAATTGTTGCTTCTGGCGGACAGGCCATGGATCACCCTATTCACCCTGCTATTGCCGAAACTGAATATTTAAAAACATTTGTTTGTGCAGTAACAGAAAGCCTATAGCTCGAATAAACTAAAAACAGATCCAACACATAAATATCACCTCGCTGTTTATGTGTTGCGGTTTTAATAGGCTACCAGTTAGTTAAATTAATTAAACTATGTTATATGCCCTATAAAACCATATTATATCCCTTACTTTTCTTCATAAATCTTACAAACAACCTTCCGCGCACCTTTATAATCAAGTAGTTACGAGTTGGCACATTTATCGCTTTGTATAAATAGATAGCATATTTATTTTAGGATATAAGATGAGCCAGCAAATAGCACAACAACAAGAATCTCACATTTCAAATGGCGCTTTATTAGTTGGAGCCGGATTAGCCGTTGCCTCTTTTATTGTTCTACCCGCCGTCGCAGCTCGATTAGGCGTTGGGTCCAGCCTAACAGGCGCTATGCGTATCGTCTTGATGAAAGCATCTACACGCATTTGCAATAATGCCCAAGACAATAATTTACAAACACTCAAAGAAAATTGCGCAGAAGATGCTGAGTGTTAATTACAAAACTCTACTCACTAGCTAGATATCCTTATTATTTTCGTCGCAAAAAAATACCCTATTCTGACTACCCTTGTTATAATTCAAATTTGTTCTCCTCTGCAAAAGAGCCACTAAGCCCTTTTGCGGGAATTTCCCTAATCATTTACCTATTTTACCTATGGCAGACGAAAAAAAACCCTGTGATTTATGCGGGCTACCTGTTGAAGTAACAGGTTTTACCTTACTTACAAAAGAGGGTGGAAAAACATTTTGCTGCGAAGGCTGCCAAGGCATTTTTCAAATGCTAAATGAAGACAGCTTAATCCCAGAAGAGGAAGAAAATGCAAAATAACTCACTCCTTACCTTTGGCTAGTCATTATGTCTCAGCAACAAAGCAAACAAGCTAAAAAGATTGTGCATACCATTAGTAAGCACGAAATCCCTTCTACATTAATTAAAGGCGCCGTTATGTCAGCAGGCGCACAAACTGGAAAATCACTTATGAGCAAACTAACAAAACACCCTCTTTTAATCTTAGGTATTGGTATTGCTGCTGGTTATTACGCACATAAATATAGAAAAGAAATTATATCTTCTGTTAACTCTGCAGGCGAAAAAAGCAAAGACTTCGTACTACAACAAAAAGAAAACATTGAAGACATGGTTGCAGAAACCAAAGAAAGTGATTAATCAGAAAAACCATTAAGAATCCAAAGAACTGCCGTTAATCGCAGTTCTTTTATCCTCTTACTCAGACAGGTCTTTAACTACTTTCATGTCTATACATCAAGAAATTATTTTACGCTACAACTCAGCTGGCCATATACGGCTACAAATCCCAAAATGCATGTGCCATGAAGCAGCAGCCAGCTACTTTGATGATGCTATTATGCAAATTGACGGCGTCTATCGAGTTAATTTATTTAGAAATAAACAAAAACTAGCCATTCGCTTTGTCGCCGAAACACTAGAATTTGACACTTTAATTCAAAAATTGACTGATTTAGTCAGCGCTGCGGAAGAGCAAGGCTTATTAAAAGAAAAAGCGGAACAACATAAAACAACAACGCTTATCAAAGATACACTGTCTAATTGGAAGGGAACTCGCTGGGCACAAGACAAATATACTGAAACCAAAGAAACCGCACAAGCTGTTAGCATACTAGCTAAATTTGGTTTAAAAAAAAAGGATATTTTAGATAACCCCGACAGATACCTAATTACTTTTTTCAATGATATTTTATTACTCTTTTTAATTAAAACGCATTGGAAATTAATTACTAAAAAATGGCTACTCGCTCCTCTTAAATATCGATATAACTGGTTAGCCACTTTCTACCTTATGTATTTATTTATTCGTGCTAAAACAGCAAAAAGCAAGTAGAGATACACTTAATGAGTTCTGATTTCCAAGCTAAAAATTTTACGCTTTATCATAAAATAAAGAATCGCATCCGTATTTGCGTTCCCATCTTAAAAAAAGACCCTGAACGGACTTATATCTTTGAGATTATTTTAAAAAAACGTCCCGAAATAAAGTCCATGAAATCTGTTCCTGAGATTGGCTCAGTAACGATTTATTTTGATCAAGAAAAATTACCTACTGAAAACCTACTCACCCTACTCGATATGGTGCTAGGTAACATCGGTAAGAAAAAAATCAGCGTACCTAAAAACGACGCACCTTATGATACCGACTGCCCTGTTCAAGATATCAGCCTAGCTATTGAAGGTATGAGCTGTGCATCGTGTGCTTTATTACTAGAGATGTCATTAAAGCGCGACCCTCGCGTTAAATCCGCATCTGTTAACTTTGCCTCTGCTATTGCAACAGTTGAGGGGCAGCTATCACGTAGCGATACCGCAGAAATCATCAAAAAAGTAGGCTACCAAGCCAACTTAATGGATACATTAACACAAAGACAGGAGCTCATTGAAAAGGAGCGACTGCGCCTGGCCAGCGCTAAAAAAAGATTTATTTGGGCCAGCGTTCTTAGTGCGCCAGTCGTGGCGATTGGCATGGCGATGCCCGCAGGACGTTTTTACCACTGGCTTCAGTTTGCACTAACAACGCCGGTTGTTTTTGCGACGGGGAGTACCTTCTTTAAAAAAGCTTGGCGTTTAGCCAAAATGGGCAATGCCAATATGGATAGCTTAATTGCTATTGGCGTTGGCTCTGCTTATGGCTACAGCCTTCCTGCTTTGATTCGTGGTCGTGGCCACCTTTATTTTGAAGCAGCTGCCAGCATTATCTCTTTTGTACTTCTTGGTCGTTATATGGAAGAAAATGCAAAAGGTAAAGCTGGTGATGCTATTCGGAAGTTAGTTGACCTGCAACCACAAACAGCCACTTTATTAAAAGAAGGTCGTGAATTAACTATCGCCATTGATGATATTGAACTAGATGATATTCTACTCATTCGTCCTGGTGAAAAAATCCCAACAGACGGCCTTGTTATCTCAGGAATTTCTACCGTTGATGAAGCCATGATAACGGGAGAAAGCTTACCTGTTGTCAAAGAAATTGATCATACCGTTATTGGCGGCTGCATTAATGGCACCGGCCTATTAACCATAAAAGCAACCGCTGTTGGCATGGATACCGTGCTCGCGGGTATTATTACAATGGTCGACCATGCGCAGGCAGCCAAACTTCCTGTACAAAAATTAGTCGATAAAATTTCCGCTGTTTTTGTCCCTAGTGTTATGGGCATATCAGCCCTAACTTTAGCGTCTTGGACACTAGCTGGCGCACCTTTTAGTTTTGCATTTAGTAGCGCGGTCACTGTTTTATTGATTGCCTGCCCTTGCGCACTGGGTCTTGCCACTCCAACCGCTATTATGGTCGGTACTGGACAATCAGCAAAACGTGGGGTCTACATCCGTAATGGAGAAAGCTTAGAAACGGCGACACATTTAACCGCCATTATCTTTGATAAAACCGGCACTATTACTGAAGGTAAACCGCAAGTCACTGACTTTATCAATATTAGTCAGCACAGTGATGAAATACTACTTAGCCATATTGCTTCTGCTGAACATAATTCAGAACACTTTTTAGCACAAGCGATTGTAAATTTTGCTAATGCAGAATATGAGTTCGAATTTAAAAGCGTTAAAAACTTTCAAGCAACTGCTGGTAGAGGCTTAGAAGCAAAAGTAGGCCATTATGAAATTCTTATTGGCAACCAAGCTTGGCTAGAAGAACAATCTATCGATATTACAGAACTCTTACCCCATGTACAGACATTGGGTCTATCAGGAAAGACACCGGTTTTTACTGCTTTTAATGGTAAAGCCAGCGCTTTATTTGGTATTGCTGATCAGCCTCGCGAATCAGCAAAACAAGCCATTGCAGCCTTACATCAACTTAATATTGAGACTTTAATGGTCACAGGGGATACCACTGAAACAGCGCAGCATATCGCTAGCTTAGTGGGTATTAAAAAAATTGTTGCGCATGCGACACCTGAACAAAAATTACAAGAAATACACCGCATTCAAGAGACAGGCGGTGCTGTCGGCATGATTGGTGATGGCATTAATGATGCTCCAGCTCTTGCCGCCGCTAATGTCGGCTTTGCCATTGGCCATGGAACAGATATTGCCATTGAATCAGCTGATTTAACCTTAGTTAACGGAGATATTTCCAAAGTAGCGGAAACCGTTGAGCTAAGTACTTTCACCATGAAGATTATCAAACAAAATCTTTTTTGGGCTTTTGGCTACAATACTATCGCCATTCCTATTGCTGCCGTCGGTAAGCTTAACCCCATGATTGCTTCAGCGGCGATGGCACTAAGTTCAGTGTCAGTCATCGTCAACTCTTTACGAATTAACGGAAAATAATGTGACTGAATTTTTAGCTAACCTTGATTACACGGTTTACGCACTCGCCTTTATGACAGGCTTCTTAGGAAGTGGGCATTGCGCAGGTATGTGTGGCGCACTGGTTGCTGGTTTTTTTATGAAAACCGAAAAAAAGAGCGTATGGCCTTACCTTAGTTATCACGCGGCACGTATTACCATGTACACCTTAGTCGGTATCGCTGCAGCGCTAATGGGTGCAGCGTTAATATCAACAGGCTTAATCGGTAGAATTCAAGGCTTCTTACAGGTTGGAATTGGCTTTTTCGTGATGGTTTTAGCAATGGGTATAGTCGGTATCTCCCCTTGGCAGTTTTCCATGAAATTTATGCCAACAAAAATTCTTAATCGAATTTTTATGGCTGCAGCAAAGCGCGGTTCGACATTAGGTGCAAGCATGGGAGGCTTACTGAACGGCCTAATGCCTTGTCCTCTCACCTTTGCTATGGCGGTTAATGCAACCTCGGCACCTTCACCCGCTGAAGGTGGCTTAATGATGTTAGCACTTGGCCTTGGTACCTTACCCACTATGCTCGTGGTCACCTTTGCTTTTGGCAAGTTAGGCACAAGAGCACGCGGTTTAATGCTAAAAGGTGCAGCAATCATTATGATGCTGATGGGCTCACTAACGATGTATAGCGGCGTAAAATTTTTAGCCTCAGATAGTGGCTTTAAAGAAATGATGCATGATATGCAAAATATGGAAATGATGAGTATGGATCATTTTGGACATGATATGTAGCTCTTCCCATTAAATTCGTAGGCCGAAATAGCATCAGTGTTTTCCGGCGTTGTGGGCGTGAGTAATTATCTTAAGGGTGGAAAACGCTGCGCTATTTCATCCTACTACGCGCTGCAAGTTAAGCATTTTGCGTAGGATGTGCTGACGATAGGAAGCGCATCAATGATACAAATTCGTGCCTCAGCACATCCTAGCATTTTTGCCTTAACTTAATGGCAGTAGCCTATGCTGGCGCAGTAAATCACGAAACCTTTCTGGCGATTTCTCTAAGCTAATTTCACCTACCTTAGGAGATTTCTGATGCTCTAAGCGAGATAACCAAAAACGTAAACAAGCGCGGCGTAAAAACCCTGGTAGTGCCTCTAGCTCAAAAGCCTTGAGTGGTTTTATTTGTTGATAAGCTCGTACAAAATTTTTATATTGCTCTTGCTGAAAGTTGCCTTGTTCATCAACACACCAATCATTCACGGCAACCGCTATATCCAATAAGAAAACATCGTAACAAGCCGCATAAAAGTCTAAAAAACCTGTTAAATTGTCACCCAAAAATAAAGCATTATCTTTAAATAAATCAGCATGAATAATGCCTTGTGTGAATGGCTCTGTTTTTAGTTGTCTCTGATAGTACAACTCATCCACCAATAACTGCCTATCTTCTTTCGATAATAAAGGCGAAACTTTTTCAGCAGCTTGCTGCATCCATGCAAAACCTTTTGGATTTTTTTCTGCAAAGCTTAATTGTGGAGATGCTAAATGTAGCTTGGCCAAGGCTTCGGCAATCGCTGCTATCTGAAGCTCTGATGCATGATTAACAGAACAACCGGCTAAACACTTAAATAAGGCAGCAGGCTTTTGCTCGATTTCTTGTAAAGTATCGCCCGATACTGCCTCTAGCGGTTCGGGATAATAGTTTTCTAGCTTAGATAGCTGTTGCAATAAACTAAGGTAAGGCTGTACTTCCGAAGCAGTAAAATGCTCATATACCGTTAAAATAAAACTTCCTGCCGCCGTGCTAATTAAATAATTGGTATTTTCTATACCTGCAGCGATTCCTTGGTAACTGGATAATCCTGGAAGTTGGTAACAATGTAAGAAGCCATCAATTTGCTCTAATGTTAATGAGGTATAAACTGCCAACGACTTACCAACTCAGAATAGTCCATTGGTTAACATTCATACCATCCACAATATCACTCTCACTCACCTCTTCCATTTCACCATCGCCATCAGGGTCAATAAAATAATAAGCAGGCCCTACAGCAGGCACAATTTTAATTTTGTAGATTTTTCCGTTTACTCTATATTCATGGATGACTTTATCCCCTTCTCTACTGATGGTGATATCCGCCTCCATCGGCTCGCCATCTTGTACAGGTAATGGCATTTCTGGCACTTCAGGAGTTGCATCGTCTAGCGCATTAGCAACAGGTGTCGATAATAATGCAGCTAACAATAGAACGTGTTGACACTTTTTTTGCTTCATTTTATTTCTCCAATAGTCCATGCGATTGCTCATCAGCATGATAAGAGGAACGCACCATTGGCCCGCTCGCTACTTTTTTAAAACCCATTTCTTTGGCTAAAACAGCATACTCATCAAACTCATCGGGCGTAACATATCGTTGTACGGCTAGGTGATCTTTACTCGGTTGCAAATATTGCCCTAAAGTCAAAATAGAACAGTGGTGCGCACGTAAATCACGCAACACGGCTAGTACTTCTTCCTTAGTTTCACCTATACCCAACATAAGTCCAGATTTAGTAGGCACACTAGGTAATATTTCATGATGTGCTGCTAGCAAGTCTAAAGATTCTTGATAATCTGCACCAGGGCGTGCTTGTTTGTATAAGCGCGGAATGGTTTCTAAATTATGATTAAACACATCAACAGGGGATGTCTTTAAAATATCCAGCGCAATACTTACTCGCCCTCTAAAATCAGGCACTAAGACTTCTATATTGGTTTTTTCCGAATGTTTTCTTATCTCATTGATGCACGCCGCAAAATGTCCCGCTCCGCCATCTCTTAGATCATCTCGATTAACAGAGGTAATCACCACATAATTTAAAGCTAATTTCTTGATGGTTTTAGCCATATTAACAGGCTCATCAACATCTAAAGCTTGTGGCTTGCCATGTGCAACATCACAAAAAGGGCAGCGTCTGGTACACAAGTCTCCCATAATCATAAACGTGGCTGTACCGAGGCTAAAACACTCACCTAGATTAGGGCAAGCAGCTTCTTCACAAACACTATGTAGCTTATTTTCGCGTAAGGTTTTTTTTATCTGGGTAATATCTGGATTAGTGCTTAACTTAACTCGAATCCAGTCAGGTTTGCGCAATACCGTTTCCGCTGGTTCTACCTTAATAGGAATGCGCGATAATTTATCGGCATTACGCTGATGGGTATCAGGGCTATTTCTTGAGGGTGCTTGGGTTGATGACATAAGTAATGAATAAGTTTCGTTTAGTCTGTTGCTTGTAAAGCATTAATAATGGCATGAAGCACGGGGACAGCAAGCTCATTGGTGCGTATATTCACGCCAAAGTCACTTAATTGCGTGATTTGTAAGTCTTTATAGCCACAAGGGTTAATGAGATTAAAAGGTGATAAATCCATCTGATTATTTAAGCTTAACCCGTGGTAGCTACCCCCTTTTTTAATGCGTAAGCCAACCGCCCCAATTTTTTTATCGTTAATATAAACACCCGGCGCTTCCGCTTTCGCTTCTGCTATTAAACCATACTGCGCCAAAGCATCCATCATCGCTTGTTCTAAAATAGTCACTAACTGACGTACCCCTAAAGCGCGACGCTTAATATCGATTAAAGTATAAATGACTAATTGCCCAGGTGCATGATAGGTAATCTGCCCCCCTCTATCTGTATTGACTAAAGGAATATCCGAGCTTTGCAACAAATGCTCTGGCTTGCCATTTAAACCCAAAGTAAACACAGGCGGATGCTCTACAATCCATAACTCATCTTCAGTTTGCTCATCCCTTTCTAGGGTAAAGCGCTGCATCTCTTCCCAACAGCTAGTGTAGTCCTGTTTTCCTAGCTGACGGCATTTAATATTCATAATGATTAACTTGCTGGATAAATAAATCGAGCGTTTGTTGGTTTTCTAGTTGATTGCTTTGTAGCATCGGCATATTGGGCTTTAATTGCATAATATTCGCTGCGAAAATGCCTGTACCGTTCGCTTCAATGATGCCTTGTGAATTTTTAATTTTACAGTTTTTCACACCACAACTCGGCGATTTATCTTTCAAAATAAAACCCGCCACGGCTTCATTTGCTAAAAACTGCTGGGCAATCTGTTGTATTTTTTGCGTTAAATCAACGCTTGGTTTTGTTGTACTTTGTACGCGGGTTTGTATGCCGTCACTAATTAGTTCTATTTTATCGCGCGGAACACCTAAACCAATTTCCATTTCTGGGCATATTGCGATCAACTTAAATTGTTCAGCAAGGGCACTTAAAATAATCGGCTGCTTTTGATCCACACCGTCATATCTTACTTTATGCCCCAATAAACAAGCACTAACAGCAATCGTTTTTTGTAACACTCTATAGGGTCATAATAATATCAGGGCAAGCGGTTAAATCCATATAAATGGCATCTAATTGCGCTTTGTTTTGTGCTTCAACATGAATCGTCACTGCAATAAATTTTCCGCCTTTGCTTGCGCGTGTTTT
Source organism: Methyloprofundus sp. (assembly GCA_028599115.1). Lineage (GTDB taxonomy): Bacteria > Pseudomonadota > Gammaproteobacteria > Methylococcales > Methylomonadaceae > Methyloprofundus. Next base: position 16,454 of record JAQRMR010000063.1, on the reverse strand, counting down.
CACTGCGCTTTCCTTTAAATCAGGTGCATGGCGGCGCACCATTTCAACCACAATCACATCTAAATTAGGAATATTCCGTCCCATCGCCTTAATAGGGAATTGGCAGGGAAATTCAAACAGTGTTTCTTGCTCTACTTCACTCATTAAGCTGCTTTTTTGTAATCTTGAAAATACTGTTGCATGGTTAGCCAAAATTTGCCGACCTGTCCTGTTCCTACCGGTTTATCATCTAAATGCGTAACCGGTAAAATTTCACGCGTCGAACTAGTCAGCCATATTTCTGTTGCTGTTTTTAATGCTTCTAATGTAATAACCGCCTCTTTAACTGGCATGTTATTTTCCTGTGCTAATTTAAGTACCACTTCTCGAGTGATACCTAATAAAATATCATCCGTTTTAGGCGGTGTTACTAGCACGCCATTAATAACTGCGAAAACATTACTTGCCGCGCCTTCTGTTGCATAGCCATTTTTAATTAGAATGGCTTCAGCACACTGTTTTTCAACCGCTTGTTGGCGTAATAAAATATTAGCTAAAAGCGTCGTTGCTTTAATATTACAAAGCTCCCAACGCATATCATCTAAAGTAATCGCTTTAACACCGATTTCTTTAGGAAAAGGAGTGATTGGAGAACACATAGCAAAAACGGTAGGTGTGCAATCACTAGGAAAGGCATGGTCTCTTTTATCGGCAACACCTCGGCTAATTTGCAAGTACACATATTGTGCATCACCTTCGATTAACAAGGGTTGCAATATTTCTAACCACTGCGCTTCACTAAGGTTTAAATCAATTCTTACCGCTTGCAGGCTTTTATTCAGGCGCTCCAAATGCGCATCAAAGCAAAATAATTTGCCAAAATAAGCGGGAATGACCTCATAAACACCATCACCAAATAAAAACCCCCTATCTAAAACAGAAACTTTAGCTTCTGATAGAGGCAGGTACTCACCATTTAAGTAAACTTTTTTATTTTGCATTCTTTGAGTTTATTAACATTAAAGCAGAGTCATAAGCGCGTTGAAAAAATGAACCTGTTGCTATCCCATTCAGTGCAATTAATGGTTTAGAACTGACGGTTTTATTACGTAAAGTCACATTAACTGTACCCAATTGATCACCTTTTTGAACTGGCGCCATAATTTTAAAATCCACATCTGTCGACGCTTTCATTTCTGCAAAATGTCGCCTAGAAATCGTTACAAATAAGTCTTCTGCCAAACCTAGCTCTACAAGCTCTGTTGCACCTTTCCATATTCTTGGTGAAACTAAAATAGTATTTGCATCATATAATTTATGTGTTTCAAAAAAGCGAAAACCATAATTTAATAACGTTTGACTTTCATTAGCTCGGGCACTTTTACTTTTTGTCCCCATAACAACCGACACTAAGCGCATTTTTTGTCTTTTTGCTGAAGCAATCAGGCAATAGCCTGCCTCTTCTGTATGCCCGGTTTTAACGCCATCAACCGATTCATCACGCCACAATAATGTGTTTCTATTTTTTTGTGTAATATTATTAAAGGTAAACTCTTTTACCGAATCCCATTTATAGTACTCAGGGAAATCACGAATTAAAGCGCGAGTTAATTTAGCTAAATCACGGGCTGTTGTGTAATGCTGACTAGGAACTGGTAAGCCCGTTGCATTCATAAAATGTGTGCTATTCATTCCTAACCGACGTGCTTGCTCATTCATCATTTCTGCAAAAGCATGCTCACTACCGGCGATGTGCTCTGCGATAGCCACGCTAGCATCGTTACCTGACTGAATAATAATGCCCTGCAATAAATCTTCAATGGAAATGTGTTTATTGACTTCAATAAACATTTTTGAACCTTGAGTTCGCCATGCTTTTTCACTAACAGTCACTTTCTCTTCTAAACTTAAACGCCCAGCTTTTAACTCTGTAAAGGCAACATAACTGGTCATTACTTTTGTTAAGCTAGCCGGAGGCAATACTTTGTCAGCATTTCTTTCTGCTAATACTTGACCGCTATCAAAATCTTGCAGAATATAACTGCTCGCCGCTAACCTTGGCGGCGCAGGAATAATAATATCCCCTGCTAATTCAGCATAAAGAGACGGGGAAAGTAACAAAAATAATAAAAATGTGATTATATTTTTAGGAATCATAATAAATTGTATTGTTTGAGATCAATATTAGCTTGATCGACTTGACTGAGGGTATTGCGCTTACTCTGATATAAACTGTGTTTTTGTAATAGCAATACTGTTTAATTTTTTAATGACTTCATCTGCTTCTACTACCGATGAAATAGGCCCAATCTGCACTCGATATATTACCTTACCTTGCCTATTTTGCTGATGAATTCGACTCGTTTGCAGTGCAAGCTCTGAGCTTAGCTTCTGTTGTAATTTAGCTGCATTTATTTGTTCTCCAAATGCGCCAATTTGTAGATACACCTGTTTAGCTTTTACTATGTTACGACCCGTTCCGGTTTCACCAGGATGTACAGCAACCACCTCGACGAAACCCGTGCCAGCTTGTTCAATACCTAACTTAACAGCAGCTACATAAGATAAATCAATAATTCGGTGTTCGTGAAAAGGTCCTCGATCATTGATTTTAACAATCACACTCGATTGATTATCCAAGTTAGTTACTCGTACATAACTTGGAATAGGTAAAGTCTTATGTGCGGCAGTCATGGCGAACATATCATAATCCTCACCTGTTGCTGTTTTTTTCTTATGGAATTTAGTGCCATACCACGATGCAATACCTTGCTTTTTATAGCCTTTATTAGTTTTTAGTACGCTATAATCTTTACCTAAAACCGTATAAGATTCTGGGTTAACAGTGGGTGACCAAGGCGCGTATTCTGGTACTGCATTCGGAATTTTATCGATATTAACAGGTATTTTTGTCGTCTCTGGGCGGCCATCAAACTCCTCTTCAACAGGAGCTTGCTCGTCTTTAGTGATAGTACAGCTAAGTAACAATGTACTGAGCAATAACAAGACAACTTTATTCATAGACTATTTACTCTCTATCCGAGTATACGCATCTCTAATCGCTTCACTGACCTGAAAAACCGCAAGTGCATAAAGCGAGCTATGGTTATAACGAGTAATCACATAAAAATTTGTTAAACCTACCCATAAGTCAGCACCGGATTCTTGCTCAAAACTCAATAGTTTTAACGGCTCTTTAGCCTTTAATACAGGTAATTTAATATTTAACTTAGTTAATTGTTCTGGCGTAGTATCGGGCTTTAACCCTTTAGTCAGTGCTTTTTTATACGCCGTTCCTTCTGCTTTCACAGGGTATGCAACAGCTTCTCCAGCCTTCCAGTGGTGCTTACTAAAATAATTAGCAACACTGGCTATCGTATCAGCAGGATTTTTCCAAATATCTCGTTGCCCATCCTCTTCAAAATCAGCAGCATAGTGCCGATAGCTACTAGGCATGAATTGTGGCATTCCCATAGCACCAGCATAAGAACCTACAGGCTCTAGTGGGTTAACTTTTTCTTCACGACATAAAATTAAAAAGTGCTCTAATTCACTTAGAAAAAATTGGCTACGTTTAGGGTATGAAAAACCTAATGTTGCCAAAGCATCAATCACGCGATAGCCACCTGTACGTTCACCATATAAGGTTTCTACGCCAATAATAGCGACAATAATTTCAGCTGGAACACCATATTTTTCTTGTACTGCTTTTAAAGTTGCTTGGTTTTCTTGCCAAAATTTAACCCCCCCATTAATTCGTGTATCACGCATAAAAATCTTGCGATATTTAAACCAAGGCATCCCTTCGGCCGGTCGGTTCATTGCTTTAATAATGCTATCTTGCGTTTCTACAGATTGGAATAAGGTCTGTAACTCTGCTTTATCAAACGCATGTTGCTTAGCCATTTTACTAATGAATCCATCAAGCGCAGTTGTAGCCTTTATTTCAGCATGCACCGCACCGATGAAGCCAGCTAGAAGCAGTGTGATTGCTAATTTTTTCATTATTTTCATTGATAAAGTTTCTGTGTCGCGAAGTTATTGCTAAGCAGGGTTGATGGGTTTCATTATGCACCTAAAAAACAGGCACTGCATTCTACCCATCGTAACTTCTCATTATCAACGGGTACTGGAACGCAGGTCTTTAGCCTGCCGCTGAATCAATGCAGGCTAAAGACCTGCGTTCCATTTATTCATGAGTTCAATCCTGTGGATAATGAGAAGTTACCACCCATCCTGAAAAATGTCAATTTACACTGAACGGCTACTTATCGAATACAGCATCTTTTCTCGTTCCCACGCGGAAATGCATACCGAGGGCGGTGGGAACAACAAAGGCAACTTATTTCTTTTTAACGTATAAGTCAGTAATCGTGCCAGTAACCATTTCATTTGCAAAAGCAAAGGTTTCAGATAAGGTTGGATGTGCATGAATAGTCAAACCGACATCCTCTGCATCCGCACCCATTTCTAAAGCTAAAACCGCTTCAGCAATTAACTCACCCGCATTAGGACCCACCATAGCCGCACCTAAAATACGCCCTGACTCTGGGTCACATAAAACTTTAGTAATTCCTTCACTGCGGCTTAAACTTAAAGAACGTCCGCTAGCAGCCCAAGGGAATGCACCTTTTTCGTAAGCAATGCCTTTTTCTTTTGCTTCATTTTCAGTAAGCCCCATCCATGCCACTTCTGGGTCAGTATAAGCAACCGAAGGAATCGTTAAGGCATCAAAACCTGATTTATGCCCTGCTGCAACTTCCGCAGCAATTTTTCCTTCATAAACCGCTTTATGCGCTAACATTGGTTGACCGACAATATCACCAATAGCAAAAATATGTGGCACATTCGTTTTTTGCTGTTTATCAACGGCAATAAAACCCCACTCATCAACATTAATACCTGCTTTATCGGCATCAATCATTAGGCCATTTGGTTTACGACCCACAGCCACTAAAACTTTATCAAAAACTTCTGATTCTGGCGCTTTATCACCTTCAAAACTAACTTTTAAGCCATCATCTTGTGCATCTATACTTTTTACACGTGTTTTAAGCCAAATGTTCTTATACTGCTTTTTAATACGGCGTTGTAATGGCGTTACAATATCTTTATCACAGCCAGGAATGATTTGATCCATCAATTCCACAACACTAATTTCAGAACCTAATGCGTGATAAACCGTCGCCATTTCTAAGCCGATAATACCCCCACCCACAATTAATAGTTTTTTAGGTACATCCGCAATTTCTAGTGCGTCTGTTGAATCCATTAAACGTGGATCATCATTAGGGAAAACAGGAATTTTACTAACGCGAGAACCCGCTGCCACAATCGCCTGATCAAAACTAATCGACTGCGCGCCCGACTCAGTTTCAACACTAATAGCATTGGCTGAAGTAAACTTACCGTAACCTTGTACCACAGTCACTTTACGTTGTTTCGCTAATTTCGCTAAACCGCCCGTTAAACTATTGGTAATACTTTCTTTCCATTCTCTGATTTTATCTAAATCAAATTCAGGTTGACTAAAAGTAACCCCATGACTGCCAAAAGCATCAGCCTCATGAACCACTTGCGCAATATGTAATAAAGCCTTAGAAGGAATACAGCCTACATTTAGACAGACACCGCCTAAAACAGAGTATTTCTCTACTAAAACAACTTTTTTGCCTAAATCTGCCGCGCGAAAAGCAGCGGTATAACCACCAGGGCCACCGCCTAAAACGAGAACTTCAGCGTGTAGTGCATCTGTCATATTATTATCCTCGATTACATTAATAAGCGACGTATATCGCCAAGGTATTTAATTAAAGTCGCCGTAAACCGTGCGCCTTCCGCTCCATCAATGACTCGGTGATCATAGGTTAAATCTAACGGCTGCATTAATTTAGGCTCAAATTCTGAACCATTCCATACAGGCTGCATAGATGCACGTGTTAAACCTAAAATAGCCACTTCTGGTGCATTAACAATCGGTGTAAAAGCTTTACCACCAATACCACCCAAACTAGAAATAGTCATACAACCACCACTCATGTCTGCTGGTAATAATTTACCGGTCCGTGCTTTTTCACTTAACGCTGATAAATCACGTGTTAATTCGGCAATGCCTTTTTTATCCACATCTTTTAATACCGGCACAACCAAACCATTCGGTGTATCGACCGCAATACCAATATTAAAGTATTTTTTAAGAATTAAGCTTTCGCCATCAGCAGATAAAGAACTATTAAAGCTAGGAAATTCTTTCATTGCTGCGACTAAAGCTTTAACAATAAAAATCAAACCCGTGACTTTAATCTCTGCATTTTTATCCGCATTTAATGTCTTACGGAACGTTTCTAGTTCCGTAATATCTGCTTCATCATGATAAGTGACTAGCGGTAAATTCAACCAAACACGGGTTAAATTCTGCCCTGTTAAGCGTTTAATTTTGCTTAACTTCTGCTCTTCAACTTCACCAAATTTTGTAAAATCAACCGCTGGAATAGCGGGTATACCTGCGCCACCTTGTTGCGCACCGCCACCAGAAGCAAGAGCTTGCTTAACAAAGTTTTTAATATCGTCTTTTAAGATACGCCCTTTACGACCAGTCGCTTGAGTAACCTGGCTAATATCGACACCTAATTCACGTGCAAATAAACGTACACTCGGTGTTGCGTGTGGTGCAACACCCGAATTATTAACGACAACAGAGGCTGGCTGGCTAGGCGCTGGTTTTTTAGCACGACTAACGGCTTGCTCTGCGACAATTTTTTCAGGTGCAGCAGCCGCTGCAGCAACAGGTGCTGGAGTCGCACTTGATTGCGCCTCTAAGCGAATAATTAAATCACCTTCCGAGACCTTGCCACCCACACTAATTGCAACTTCCGTCACAATACCTGCATGAGTCGAAGGTAAGTCCATACTTGCCTTATCCGTTTCCAAAACAGCTAGCGTTTGTTCTTTATTAACTGTATCGCCGACTTTAACTTGCACTTCAATCACATCAACATCACTAACATCACCTAAATCAGGCACGTTAACCGCGATATTTTCACTTGCCGATGTTACTTGTTTTTCGGCGACTTCTGGTTCTGATTTAGCCGGTACTTCTGGCGTAGTTTCTGAAGCAATTTCAGGTTCTGCTGCTGGGCTATCACCCAATGCTTCAACCGTAATAATTAAATCACCTTCTGAAACCTTACTACCCTCACTTAAATGAACAGCCGTTACTTTACCTGCTGCATTAGCGGGCAAATCCATGCTGGCTTTATCGGTTTCTAATACGGCCAATGTTTGTTCTAGCTCGACAATATCACCAACCTTTACGGCTACTTCAATCACATCAACATCTGACACGTCACCTAAATCAGGTACTTTTATTTCTGTTAATACACTCATAATTTTTCTTTATTTAGATTAACCAAGGAGCAACAACATCCGCATTGATACTATACTTTTCTATCGCCTCATTAATTTTTTTAGCATCAAAGTCACCTTTATCTGCCAGTGCTTTTAATGCCGCAATCACAACATGAAAGCGATCAACTTCAAAAAAGCTACGCAAGTTTTCACGTGTATCAGAACGACCAAAGCCATCAGTTCCTAATACCGTGTAATCTGCTTTCACATAAGCGCTAATTTGTTCCGCATAAACACGCATATAATCCGTTGCAGCAATCACTGGAATATCAGCCTTAGTTAAGCATTTTTCCACATGAGACACTTTCGCTTTCTCAGTTGGGTGTAAGCGATTCCAACGAGCAACTGATTGACCATCACGCGCTAACTCAGTAAAACTTGGACAACTCCATAAATCTGCCTCTACGCCCCAATCCTCACGCAATAATTTTGCCGCTTCAACCACTTCACAGAAAATAGTACCGGAACCTAATAGGTTTACTTTTGGCGCTTTTTTACGGCTAATGCCCGACTCAAACAAGTACATTCCTTTTAGAATATCTTGCTCTGTCCCTTCTTGTAGTGGCGGTTGGTCGTAATTTTCGTTCATCACAGTAATGTAATAAAAAACATCTTCTTGCTCGCCATACATACGGCGTAAACCATCTTGAACAATAACCGCTAATTCGCCCGCATAAGTTGGGTCATAAGAAATACAGTTAGGCACAGTTGCTGACATTAAATGACTATGGCCATCTTCATGCTGTAGGCCTTCACCATTTAAGGTCGTACGCCCTGCTGTACCACCCAATAAAAAGCCTCGTGTTCTTTGATCAGCAGCAGCCCAAATCAAATCACCGACACGTTGAAAACCAAACATAGAGTAATAAATAAAGAATGGAATCATTGGCACGCCATACGTTGAATACGCTGTTCCTGCTGCGATCCAATCACATAAGCCACCGGCTTCATTAATGCCTTCTTGTAATACTTGGCCTGCTTTATCTTCCTTGTAGTACATTAATTGATCAGCATCTTGTGGTGTATATAACTGCCCTTTTTGCGACCAAATACCCAGTTGACGAAACATGCCTTCCATACCAAAGGTACGTGACTCATCCGGCACAATTGGTACGATACGTTCACCAATTTTTTTATCTTTGACTAGAATATTTAAAATCCTAACAAAAGCCATTGTTGTAGAAATACCACGCCCTGCTTTAGTGCCATCCAGTACACTCTGGAATGCACTTAATTCTGGAATTTCTAATGCCTCTGATTTCTCACAACGAACGGGAATATTACCGCCTAAATCAGCTCGGCGCTGCTGCATATATTCCAGCTCTGCTGAACCTTCCTCAAACTTAATATAAGGAAATTTCTCGATTTCTGCATCTGTTACAGGTAACTGCCAACGATCACGAATATCATTAATTGAATTCGAACTCATTTTCTTTTGCTGATGACTGGTGTTTTGCGCTTCGCCCGACTCACCCATGCCATAACCTTTAATGGTTTTAGCTAGAATCACCGTTGGCTGATCTTTCGTTTGTACTGCAGCATTATAAGCAGCGAAAACTTTGATTGGATCATGTCCACCGCGGTTGAGGTCCCAAATATCTTTATCGGTATACTCTTCAACAAGTGCTTGTAGTTCTGGGGTGTTAAAAAAGAATTCACGCACATACGCGCCATCTTTCGATTTAAATGTTTGGTAATCGCCATCGACACATTCCATCATGCGTTTCATGACAATACCGTCTTTATCTTTAGCCAGTAGCGCATCCCAGCGTCTACCCCAAATCACTTTAATAACATTCCAGCCAGCACCACGAAAACTGCCTTCTAACTCTTGGATAATTTTTCCGTTACCACGTACTGGGCCATCTAAACGCTGCAAGTTACAATTAACCACAAAAATCAGGTTATCTAATTGCTCACGCCCCGCCATGCTAATAGCACCTAGCGTTTCTGGTTCGTCCGTTTCCCCATCACCTAAGAATGCCCAAACTTTACGGCCTTCTGTATTGGCTAATCCACGGCTTTGCATATAACGCATAAAACGCGCTTGATAAATCGCCATAATCGGGCCTAAACCCATAGAAACCGTTGGGAACTGCCAGAAATCAGGCATTAACCAAGGATGCGGGTAAGAAGATAAGCCTTGACCACCGACTTCTTGACGAAAATTATCCATTTTTTCATCAGAAAAACGTCCTAATAAATAAGCTCGTGCATAATCGCCAGGACAAGAATGCCCCTGTACAAAAATCATGTCACCACCACGATCTTCAGTTGGCGCACGCCAAAAATGGTTATGGCCTACATCGTACAAAGTAGCAGAAGAAGCAAAACTAGCGATATGTCCACCGACATTAGTACCTTGATTCGCTCTTAATACCATCATCATCGCATTCCAGCGCACATAAGAACGAATTTTACGTTCTATCGTGGTCATACCAGGAAATTTAGGTTGTTGTTCGGTCTTAATAGTATTGATATAAGCGGTATTTGCACTATAGGGAATATCAGAGCCCGAGTGTCGTGCTTGCTCAACCAATTGCTCAATAATAAAATGAACACGATCTGCCCCGTCTTGCTCTTGAATAGCCGCTAATGACTCTAGCCATTCTTGCGTTTCTTCGGGATCAATATCAATCTGATTTAACTTATTGGCATTCAAACCATTACTCATTCCATACTCCTTAAATACAACTACTATGCCCCGCCTTTATTCAAAGACATAGTCCTAAAAGGCAGGTTTAAACCTGCCTTATCTTAAATAATTAAACCTGACTTATCTTTTTGCGTTTTCTACTGCTTCTTTTGCTAAAGCAGTCACAGCATCCCAGTCTTTATTTTTAACTGCATCTGCTGGCACTAACCAAGAACCACCAACACAAGCAACGTTTTTAAGCGCTAAATAATCATTATAATTACTTGGAGAAATCCCACCTGTTGGGCAAAAAGTAATTTGTGGAATAGGCCCGGCAATCCCTTTTAGCATTGGAATCCCGCCAGCCGCTGCCGCAGGAAAGAATTTAAAATGATCTAAACCGTACTCCATACCTGTCATTAACTCTGAAACAGAAGAAATACCAGGAATTAAAGCAATAGAACTTTTATTCGCTGCCGCTAAAAGCTTAGGCGTTAAACCTGGGCTGATTGCAAACACTGCACCTGCATCCGCAACGGCTTGTAACTGCTCTGGTGTGGTAATTGTTCCCGCACCTACAATAGCGCCTTCAACTTGTTCACTAATAGCTTTAATAGAAGCCATTGCAGCTTCTGTGCGCAGAGTAATTTCTAAAACTTTAATACCACCTGCCATTAAAGCACGCGCTAAAGGCACTGCGTTTTCTGCATCTTCAATCACCATAACAGGCATGACAGGAGATGCGTTTAATACTTCACTCGGTTGAACTTTCCAGTTATTAATAGACATGTTAATCGCTTATTTTAATTTTTAAAGTGAACAATCGACCTCATACTCTTGCATGAAGTCAATTATTGATCGTTTATTTTTTTAGTAGGCAGAAAAGGTCTTTCTCACTAAACAAGTTTGACGCACCTGTTTCAGCAGTTGAGACACCCACACGGAATGCTCCAAACATTTCTCTACCCATCCCCCAATGATGCCCTTTAGCTCGATTAGGCGCAGCAGTACGTGCAGCAAATTCATCCGCATCAACTAAAGCATTAACTTCACCCGTTTGCGTATTTAGGCTAATCATATCGCCATCTTGCACTTTAGCAAGTGGGCCACCATCTTCACACTCAGGACACATATGAATTGCAGAAGGTACTTTACCTGATGCGCCAGACATACGGCCATCCGTTACAATCGCAACTTTAAAGCCTCTGTCTTGTAAAGAACCTAGTAAAGGCGTTAATTTGTGTAATTCAGGCATACCATTTGATTTTGGCCCTTGGAAACGTAAAACAATAATGAAATCTTTTTCTAATTCTTTATTGTGGAATGCTTTTACCACGTCATCTTGGTCATCAAAAACTAAAGCTGGCGCTTTAACCACTTGATGCTCTTTTGCAACCGCAGAAACCTTAGAAACACCTCGGCCGATATTACCGTGCATAACATGCAGCCCACCACTTGGAGCAAATGGCTCTTCAATGGTAGAAATAACGTCTTTATCTAAAGAAGTTTCGGGTACAGCAGTCCAAATCAATTGTTCATTTTCTAACTTAGGCTCTTCTGTATAACTGCTCATGCCAGGTTTACTAGAAACGGTTAATACATCTTCATGTAAATAACCGCCTTTTAATAATTCAGCAATTAAAACGCCCATACCACCCGCAGCTTGGAAGTGATTAATATCAGCTTGGCCATTTGGATAAATTTTAGTAATGGAAGGAACTACACGCGATAGCGCATCAAAATCATCCCAATTAATAGTAATCCCAGCAGCACGCGCAATTGCTACTAGATGCATTGTATGATTTGTTGATCCACCCGTTGCTAAAAGCCCTACAATTGCATTCACAATCGCTTTTTCATCAATCACACGCCCTAAAGGACGATAATCATCACCTAACGCAGTGAACTTTAAGACCTGTCTCGCGGCTTCTTTAGTAAGCTCGTCACGTAATGGTGTGTAAGGATTAATAAATGAGCTACCCGGAAGGTGTAAGCCCATAATTTCAACCATCATTTGATTACTATTCGCTGTCCCGTAAAAAGTACAAGTACCTGGTCCATGGTAAGATTTTGATTCTGATTCTAATAGTTCTTTACGACCAATTTTACCTTCCGCATAAAGCTGACGCGTTTCTGCCTTTTCTTTATTGGTAATCCCACTAGTCATAGGACCTGATGGAACAAAAACAGCGGGTAAATGACCAAAACTTAAAGCCCCCAATAATAAACCCGGAACAATTTTGTCACAAACCCCTAAATACAAACCACCATCAAACACGTTATGGCTTAAACTGATTGCCGTAGACATAGCAATCACATCACGGCTAAATAAAGACAACTCCATACCCGACTGACCTTGCGTCACACCGTCACACATTGCCGGTACACCACCAGCAAACTGAGCAACACCACCCGCCTTGTTAATCGCTTCTTTAATTAGCGCAGGTGAGTCCTTATAAGGTTCGTGTGCGGATAGCATGTCATTATAAGAAGAAATAATCGCGATATTCGCTTTCTTATCACCGGTTAAATCAGCCTTATCTCCTGCACCACAAGCAGCAAAAGCATGCGCTAAGTTGCCGCAAGCTAATGTTGATCGATGCGGCCCTTGTTCTGCAGCTTCATCTATATGCTTTAAGTAAGCAGCCCGTACAACTTGGCTACGTTCGATAATTTGTTGGGTAATTTTCTCTACTGCTGGATGCATTCTATCCCTTCCTTTCTAACTTTAAGGTCACTTAAAAGTAACGACTTTAACCTGTTCAAAAACTCAATAAACAGAGCAATATTTGCAATACTATACAGCATCACAAGCTTAACAAAAAACACAGCTCGCAAACCTTTGTTTTTGTTACGCCTTGATAACTCAATCCATCACTTTAAAAACCAAAGCGGCTATTTTTTATACTTCTTACCCGATGGAATGAAAGTCTAAAGCCGGTGTTCTAATCGTTTAAAAATAAGACTGTATAAAATACCATTCACTGCTATTAGCGAAGGAAATAAGTAGGATGCGGCAAAGCGTAGCGTGTCCACCTTGCGGTGTGGTGGGCACGGGATAAAGCCCCTTTGCCCATCCTACTTTGAAAAAACGAGTCTTATTCATTCCTAGTCAACAGTGCGTAACTTCAGTTAATAATTTGAAAAATAGAAAATAAAACTAAACGAAAAGCAGTTGATAATGGCTTCAGTAGAGGCATAAGATATCTTGTCATAAAATTAAAAACAGATAATATTCAGCCACTTAAATAATTATGACAAGGATTACAATAGGCACATATTTTATATTGTTTATTTTTATTGTGGTTATTATGAAGGGCTGGTAGTATAGTCCTCACTGGATGCTAATTCAGTATTTTTAATAAAAATAAACACTATATAAAGGGTACTTATGTCTAACCAAGAAGAAAAAAAAGATTATTTTTTTTATTACTTAGCTGCTGGCGCTATCATTTTTGCTGCAGTAATTTTCAGTGTTAAAAATGCTGAGAGTAATAAATACGAAAAATCTAAGCAGTTAATTGAAGAAAACGTTAATAACTCTGCTTATAAGCCTAAATAGATATCTGTTTAGCATCACAGCATGTTACACATGCTAGAATTAAATAAAAACCAAGCAGTCAATATGACTAGATAATATTGACTGCTTGGTTTTTTTATTTATCAGCATGAGACCTCGGTAAAAATCAATACTTAGTGCAGCTAAGTTGGTTAGCAAAACCACAAAGGCAACTGCCCTCCAAAAAATACAAAAATAAAGAAGGCTAACTTGGTTTTATGATTTTCATTAAAGTAATTAATAAACTATTTTAGTTAAAACTATTTGCACCACTCATCCTGAAATTTCTATTAAATTCTGCTTATGACATATTCATGAAAAAACTAGGCCTGGGACAGAATCCAATTAGTCTTTTTATACACTTGCACACTAAATATTAACCTGCATTACATCCACGTTTTTCCATGCTAGATTGATAAAATTATCATCAATTTTTGGTAGACCACTCTTAATCCAGTCAACAATAAATTTGGCAGTGTTTGGGTAGCTAATTCGAACGGCATGGTTTTGATGCAACCACTGCTCAATCACTTCAGAATTTATCTCTTCCATTTTGCACCCGTAGCCTAGTTGTTCTAGGGCTGCCGCATTAGAAATCTGTTCCATTTGTGAATGCAACGGCTTGACCAGAATTTTTTTGCCTAAATACAAGGCTTCACTGGCAAGCTCAAATCCTGCATTACTAATGATACCCGCGCAATCATACAAATCTTTTTTAAAGCCCTCTCTAGATAACGGGTTGCAAGTGATATTTGCATAAGAGCAGTCAACCGGAGTAGGTGAATAAATATGAAAGTGAAAATCTTCAAATGCGCATAAATGCTTAATGATTTTGTGTTGGTTTTCAAACGGTAAATACACGACAATCTTGTTTCTTAGACTATTATTTGAAATCTCAGGGGTTTCAATAATCGGTGGCAAAATGGGTTGCCCAAAATGGTGCCAGTGCAAACCTATACCAATATCGCTAGGGGCAAAGTGCTTCATGACCTGACTAGCAATTGGATCTGCGCCCTTTCTAGGTATTTCATGATTAAAAGCATACTGATGACCAAGGCCGACAACTTTTTTCTTCTGGGTTTTAGCAGCCCAGGCTGTGACTGGCTCGAAATCACTAATCACTAGATCATAAGCAGACAAATCCAAAGCCTTTACATCCTGAATAAACCGAATAGGCTTACTCTCAATGGCCGTTTTTATATAGTTAACCTGGCCATTATCGGTATTAAACGTTAAGCCCTCACGGTGTTGAAACTCTTTGAAAATCTGCATATCAAAAAATTGATCGCAAGGGCGTCCGGTAAACTGAAATGTAACATCAACACCTGCAGCATAAAGCTCCTTTGCCATTACACGAGCACGAGTAATGTGTCCGTTACCGGTTCCTTGTACACCATAAAATATTTTCATAAAATTAACTCATTTAAACTGTAAAAAGCAACACTAACACCCAAAATCAGCCCTGCTAGAGTGTCAGTAGGAAAATGCACCCCAAGCACTACACGGGAAAAGCCTACCAAAGCAGCCCACAACAAAAGTGGCAGCAGTAAAGCTGGTATAAAGAAGCCTGTTATTATTGTGACCATAAATGCGGCCGAGGTATGTCCTGATGGAAAACTGAATTGATCAGAAGGAGTGACCAAACTGTGAAAGTCATTCAAAGCCGCTTGCGGACGGTTGCGCTTGAAACCATTCTTAAGTATGAAATACGTAGGCCTTTCAATAAGCAATGCAAGTATAAGAGTTTGTAAAAAAGGGCTTTGCCAACCTTCTTTGACATAAAGAAATGCCATTAAAAGTAAATATATATGGCCATCGCCTGTCCGGGAAATATACCTAGCAGCTGAAGCAAGATACTGGTAAATACCTGCATTCATCAATCGAGTGAATATAAAAACATCATATTCATGAATAGAATAGATTAATCTCATTTTTCTTCGCCCCCACTTTACTTATCTTTTTTCGAAGTGTAACAATCAAATGTGACAAAATAATGAAACTTTTTTGACATATTTATGACAAGGCCGCCGCCCTTATTTCGGAATAGTTTTCACCCTGTATTTTTTAAACATCAATCAGAATCAATACCCATTTACAGTGAGCTCACACAGTGCAACAAACAAATATGTTAGTCATATGAAGTACTTTTGATATAGCTACGTCACCGTTAAGTGTGGATTTAATTAGCTCTTAAGCCCCCTTTTACCGGAAAGGGTTTGGGTGAGGAGAATACCTTATAAAGTAAAGTCGCTCCCTCTCCTTCTGGAGAGGGCTTTAAGACCTGTGTGGATTCCTATGCTTGGGAAGAGAGCTTTTTAAGAGTGACCTTAACTTTTCAACACTTAACGGTGACATAGCCTTTAACATTGACTAATCCACTGACTTACCACAGCAACCAACCAGTGAGGAGCATCCAGCGGTAAATCGTGCCCAGCGGTATCATGCTGCCGATAGTCTTTATCCCAGCTTTGCTGTAGCTTTAAACTACAACGGTAATCCACCAAGCGGTCAGCCGAACTACTTACAATCAAAATCGGCTGATTAGGTATAACATTGACCGAAAATATTGCCGAAGCAAGTAACTGGTTTTTTGCACTAGCGCTTGAAACGGGGCTCTCTTTCTGCCATTGCTGCCAGTCTGCGAGTAACTCACTGCTATCGGACTGCGTATTAGAGGTCATTGCCAAAATAAGTTGCTCTCGCTGCTGTTTAGCGGTGAACAATAATTGAATGATCTTATAATAATTTTGCCAACGCAAACGCCGATAAAAGGGAGAAATATTACCCAGACTCGTGTTAATTAAAACCGCGGAAGTCACCTCATCAGGGTATCGGTTCATCCAGTCTATGGCAATCATTCCCCCCATAGAAAGG
>JAQRMR010000062.1 GCA_028599115.1 Methyloprofundus sp. | reverse complement strand
ACTAAAATTTCTCGCTATAACAGACCCACTAACTAACCTATACAACAGAAGGTACTTCACCGAAACATTCCTACAAAATATGCGGCTTGCTCAAAGAAACAGAATGCCGTTATCTTTAATGATACTTGATATTGATAAATTCAAAATAAGTTTAGTGCCTCAGTATAGCTGTTGTGGGTTCCTTAGAAATTAAATTGATTTAAAATAATTACTGCCATGTCCGACTTTAATATAAACCTTCATGAAGCCATTTATTCTTTATCTGACGCACTTGATTTGGTAGGTGTTACTCAAGTAAATCATGGTAAACGCGTTGCTTATATGGCCGCTGAGTGTGGAAAAATAATGAATTGGTCAACGGATCAGTTGGATCATTTATTCCAAGCGGGAATACTCCATGATTGCGGTGTCTCTAATACAGAAGTACATAAAAAACTTGCACAATTTGAATGGGAGCAAGAAAAAGGACATTGCCAGGTGGGCGCTAAGGTTCTTAAGTCTGCTTCACTGTTGTCGCCTTTATCTGATACCGTTTTACATCACCATACCCATTGGAATGATTTAAAAGATTTAGACCTACCCTTACAAACAAAATTAAATGCTAATTGTATTTATATGGTGGATAGAGTCGATATTTTAACGCTAGGTTGCCGATTAAAAGAGCCTGATATTTTAGTCAGTGTTGATGAAATTAGATCCAAGATATTTGAAAAAAAGGATGATTGGTTTCACCCTGAATTAGTTGATGCTTTTATGAGGGTATCAGATTCTGAAGCATTTTGGTTTTCATTAGAAAGAGAGTTTATTTCAGGGTATGTTGCAACCTGGGTAGATCATGAAAGCACCTCTAAACTTTCTTTCCCTGAGCTAAAAAGTATTGTACGAATTTTTTCCTATGTGGTGGATGCGAAAAGCACTTATACCCGAGAGCATTCTGAAGGCGTTGCTTCTTTAGCAAGGTACCTTGGTGAATTATTAAAATTATCCGAAAAATCATGTGATTCTATTGAGCTAGCAGGGCTACTTCATGATATTGGAAAATTACGGGTACCTGACTATATTCTGGAAAAAGCAGGGAAGTTGACTGATAGTGAGTTTAAAACAATGAAGCGGCATAGTTTTGATACTTACAATATTCTTAAGCAAATAAAAGGCTTTGAAGAAATTGCTCAATGGGCTTCAGATCATCATGAACGAATTGATGGCGGCGGATACCCCTACCATAGAGACAAAAGCAGATTATCTATTGAAGCAAGAACCATTGCCGTTGCCGATGTATTTCAATCATTGGCACAAAAAAGACCTTACAGGGATGCACTAGCTCCACAAGAAATACAAGATATTTTAAATCAACAAGTTGCTAGTGGGCATTTAGATGCTAGCATTGTTCAGCTAGTTGAAGGCCACCTAACACAATGCTGGGAGGCAGCTTTACTTATTAATTCTAAAAAGTAATAAATCAATAAGCTAGAAATTCATACACATTTTCCCAGCCTTAGTTTTCTGCCTCCCTAGCCCAGATTTAAAGGGGTAGGGAGACAATAACTTAGTCTATTACTTTATAATAAATTTCCCTCTTCAGAAACGGCATTTAACTGATGCCCGTTTGGATCTTCTGCAATATTTGTATCAGGAATCCACTTAGCTAAACACTCTCTATCTTTAACACAAGGGTCTGTTAAACTTTTTAAGAATTCGACTATATTCGCTATTTCAACATCATTAAAGCTAACTGGGACAATTTCAAAACTAGCGGCATCCAGTGCCTCCTGTGTATTTTCCGTTAACTTATCAAGGTTACGAATCGAATCTTGGGATAATTGTGTTATATCGTAGTTATCAAGAGCGACTTGTGGATTAGTCATATGCTTCACCACCTCTGTTAATGAGGTATAAGCCCCTGCATGTGACCAAGGCCCTGTTACTTCAACATTTAACAGGCTTGGCGTACGAAATGCGAATTTGTCTGCTTCATTTTGTGTTTCCCGAAAACGGCCAAAATCTTTTGATCCATCAACACCATCACCTTTACCCGAGCCGATTTGTGGGGTAGCAACATTATAAAAGCTTTCATCGGTAAAAAAATCACCACTATGGCAGCTGGCACAGTCTGCCCCCCCCTCTTCTTGTGTATTAAAAAATAAGATCGCGCCCTGCTTTGCAGCATTAGAAATAGCAGTATTATCACCGTCTACATATTGTTTCCAAGGAGAATTAATAAAGACCTGTGAGCGCTCATACTCGCCAATAGCAAAGGAGATATTTTGTTCTGTTATCACCTCTTCAGCTGTTCCTTCAGGCGAATTAAAAACGTCCCTAAATTTAGTTAACCAATAAGTGATATCACTTAATGGATCATCATCTGTTGTACTAGCATCACCATAGCCCCTAATCTACCAGCTAAAAATTCTCGTATTTGCTGGTCTGAATAGGCATCATGTGCAAAGCCTTTCATTTCCTCTCTTGAGGTGACAGGGAACCGCGCTTGAGCATGTACCAAATTACGCCCTGCTAATGGGTCGGCAGTATTAATATCAGTTGAATTAGGTGTGCGAATCCCAGCACTCCCAGAGCCATTTTTAGTGACTAGTTTATCTAAACTCTCCACTCTGCCATCATGAAATAGTACTTGATCCCATAAAGCTGTATTAAAGGTTGTTGGCGCATTACGCGGTACGGGTGGCCCGCCTTCTGGGTTATTTTCTGCCGTTAAATTATTACGCCCAACGCCTAATAAATCTGGGCTATCTGATTCTGTACCAATCGGTAAGGATAAGTTATCCCCACCACCTAAAACAGGGTGATGACATGTGACACAAGCTGAATCTTGATCACCACCTAAAGATTTTGAATAAAATAAATCCATGCCTAATTGAGCAACAGGGCTAACAATATCAGGAATATTTCTACCCGTGCTGGGGTCACCTGTTAATTCTTGATTCTCAATGATTTCACGCAATACGGTATCATTGATTTTTTCTGAGGGTGTTGAGTTATCATCACATGCCATTAGGCTTAGAGTGAGTGGCGCTGCTAATAAAATTTTTTTCATACTTTTCTCATTAATTCGCTAAAAATGCAGGAAGCATTAGAAAGTGAGCAAATACGCTGAGGTGATTTGCTCATATCAAGCTGTCTATTATTTAGCGGCTTTGCAGTGGCCTTGCACGCTACCTGATGGTGTCACAGTAAACCCACCTAAACCATCAAAATGCATCATTCTAGGTCTTGCTTCTGGATCTGGGTTTCTGATTGCAATACGGCAAGGAATATCAGCTCTATTCGGTATTGCATTATTAATATCTGCTGCCATATCTGTATCTTGCAGGTACTCTGCTTTACAGCTTGCAATAGCATATTGGTTATTCATGGTTAGTTTTACATTCGCTTCCCCCGTATAAGAGAAACTACCATCTGCAGTTTGAAACCGGCAACGATCCATTGATGTATTGATGCCCATAAAGTCTCCGCTTATTTCAGGCATGCCCATTGCATTAACGGTATTAGAACTTGCAAGAATAATGAGAGCACTTAATAGATGAGATTTTTTCATAATAGTTATCCAGTATTTTTGGGGGAATAAATGAGTCATTTTTAGCGATTTTCAGCTAGAACTTTAGTATAAAAAAAATGTGTCACTTAAATGTGTCGTGGATAGCTAGATTTGTAACAAAATGTAATAAAGAGTATTGGTGTTGAATAATAAACCATTTAGGTGAACAGGATCTAAACTAAGTGAGAATAATGCAGAGCGCTAGTCAATCTGGAGATGATGCCCTAAAGATAAGCTTGCAGTTAAAATTTCTCGGTTGTTAGCTAATACAGGGTTTGCAGTATAAGACTGCGAAAAAAACACTGCATAACCTAGAAAGAATATTATGCTTTTTCAATTGAAATAGGTAGAGTTAAACAAGCTTCTACCCCTGCTTGTTTAGGTGACTTAATCTCAATTGTCCAGCCTTGTATATCACAAAGTTGTTTTGCAATAGCCAGCCCAAGACCGCTGCCTCCTGTTGTTTTGCTGCGAGAATGGTCAATTCTAAAAAAGGGCTGAAAGATTGATTGCAACATATTGAGGGGGATTCCTGCGCCTTGATCGATTACTTTTATGCTAATAAACTCTGCGGTATTCGAACAGTGAAGTTTAACGGCAGCCTTGCCACCATAGCGAAATGCATTATCTAATAAATTACATAATACGCGGCGCAAAGCATGTACCTCAATAACGCTTTCAATATTGCTGTGGTTCTCCACAACCAGCTTGTGGCCTTGTTTTAGGTAATCGGCTGCAATCATGTCGATTGTTTCATGTACTGAAACAAGCGCCCCTTGATGCTTGTCCATACCCTTTATTAATTCTAAGGTATGTTGAATCAAGTTGGTCATTTCATCTAAGTCTTTTTTTATGCCTTGAATATAGCTCGTATTTTCCTTACCTTCTATCAGCTCTAAAGCAATCTTCATACGGGTAAACGGGGTGCGTAAATCATGTGAAATCC
>JAQRMR010000061.1 GCA_028599115.1 Methyloprofundus sp. | reverse complement strand
GCCTCATGGTTAGATTTATCCCCAGTAAAGCCAACTTTTAAATCACCCGAACCCATAGGCATTGTCATAGCAATATCCCAACCACCACCTTTAACAGTCGTAGTGTTATCCATCTGTATTTTTCCTGGGGTACGCAGTTGATAATTACTCATAAAATGAGACATATTCTGGTAATAAAAACTACTCTCTAGCTTATACCCATTACCCATATCCCAGTTATAATCGAAATTATATAAACCACCATCAACATAGCCAATATCCATTGGTAATGCCGGTGTTCCAGAGTCATTGGTATTATTATCGGTAAAGTTAAAGCCAAATTCATGACCTTTATTTTGGTATTCATAACCTACGATAAGAGATTGGCGGTCATATTCCGTTGGCGAAACAGTTCCATCAGCAAACTTATAATCATTACCTTCTTCTTTCGTTGCACCGATATGAATTTTATGATTATCATTCGCAATTGAACTAAAGCCAGCCACGTAATATCCACTATCCACTGAGCTATACCCTGTTGATAAGGCTCCATCAAACTCATATTTTTTATCGCCTTCAGCAAAGCTCCCTTTTTTTGATTCCATTTTCATAGAACCACCGATAGTATCAATACCACTACTGATGGGTGCGATACCACGGTAAACAGTCAAAGACTCAGTTAGTGCTGCCGGAACATGACTTAAAGAAGGGTCCATAGAATTTGGCCCAACTTCTTTCATGTTTGCGCCATCAATAGAGACATTAACCCGGTTACCTGCCATCCCTCTATATTGAGGAATCCCAGTTAAAGGCCCATTCCGGTTAACATTCGCACCAGGTACTTTTTCTAATAAAGCTGCCGTATCCTTTAAACCTGATGAATCTGGTGCCATAGCCATAGCGCCAGGGCGACTACTACTTCCTTCTACGACAACTGTGGTTAATTGTTCTGTGTCTGCATATACAACAGATGGTAGTGAAAGTGCTGTTGCTATTGCAATACTTAACTTGGTTTTCAAAAAAATCTCCTAATCGTTGTGTTTTTCAATATATTAGCAAAAATTAATCCACAACCCTATTAAGCTTAATATATCAACAAACTAAAAAAAAGTAGGAGCAGTCAGTGACTACAAATTAATTAAACTATGTTATATGCCTTATTGTCTTAAGTTATATACCCCTCTTTTTTACAGCCACTTTTTAGGCCTTATCGCTTTTTTTAACTTTCATGCTACGATGTGCGCACTATGACTATTACAGAATTTATTAGCTCCCCTATTTTCATTGCCTTTCTCATTGGACTGTCGAGTAGTTTGCACTGTGTTTCTATGTGCGGGTCCATTATTGGCACTTTATCTTTTAGCTTAAAACCTGAAGTTCGCTCTGATAAATCTACAATGAGTATCTTTATATTAAGCTATAACTTTGGACGTATTTTTAGCTATATGCTAGCTGGGTTAATTATTGGGCTTTTAGAGTCCATTATTACCGCCCCTCTCGGCGCAGAGCATAGCCATCGATACTTACAAATTCTATCTTCTTTGATTACCATCGGCGCTGGTTTCTATATTGCTGGCTGGTTTCCTAATTTTGCTTACATTGAAAAAACGGGCTCCCGGTTCTGGAAGTTTATTGAGCCTTATGGAAGAAAGTTAATTCCTGTTGCTCATTTAAAGCAAGCTTTTTTATTTGGCATGGTCTGGGGTTGGATTCCTTGCGGTTTAGTTTATACCGCTCTTGCTTTAGCAGCTACGACCGGAAATATCAGCACCAGTGTACTTTCTATGTTTGCTTTTGGCTTAGGTACTTTACCCGCCGTAGTAGGTACCGGCATGGTCAGTAGCTTTATTAGCCGCATCTCTCGGCTACACACTGCAAAACAAGTCATTGGAATGTTATTAGTGGTTATCGCGGTTATTAATTTATGAGTTTTTTTAATGAAATCATAAGCCACACCCCTATTTTTGATAATGTCTTACGTAGTGCACGTATGGTTGCAGCTACCGATGTTACCGTCCTCATTAAAGGTGAAACAGGGACAGGTAAAGAGGTTTTAGCACAAGCTATTCAAAAAGATAGCCAAAGAGCTGACAAACCTTTTATCACTTTAAACTGTGCTGCCCTACCTGAGTCTCTCATTGAATCTGAACTGTTTGGCCACAAAAAGGGGGCATTTACAGGCGCTAACACAACAAAAACAGGCATCTTTCAAGCTGCCGATGGTGGAACTTTATTTTTAGATGAGGTCAATTCACTCTCCTTAAATATTCAAGCTAAGTTATTACGTTTTTTAGAGAATGGTGAGTGCTTAGCCGTCGGTGAAACAAAACCTTATAGCGTTGATGTACGTATTATTTCAGCAACAAATTGTGATTTGCAAAAAGCAATTTCTGAAAATAATTTTCGTGAAGATTTATACTTCCGTTTAAATGTTATTCCTCTTGAAATTCCAGCATTGCGTGAAAGAATTGAAGATATAGAACATCTTATTAAGCATTTTCAATTGCATTTTTCAGAAGCTCATACGGTTTCCCCCCCAAAATTTAGCAAACAAGCGGTAAAAATCTTACAAAATTACTCATGGCCTGGAAACATTAGGGAGCTGCGTAACTTATGTGAACGCACTACTATCTTATTATCAGGAAAAGAAATTGATGCAGAAAATTTTCCCCATGAATTTTTTGCAACAAAAATGTCACATAACAAAAAAAGCTCTGAATTTAGCTTACCTGATGCAGGCTTAAATTTAGATACCTTAGAAGCGGACCTAATCCACCAAGCCTTAGAGCGCACCAATGGTAACCGCGCTAAGTCAGCTCGTTTATTAGGCTTGTCTCGTGATACTTTACTCTATCGCATACAAAAATATGGTTTAGCGAGTAAATAATCACTTTTCATATGCTGTCCCTCTCTGTTTTTTTAATCACGCTTCCTATATACTTGAGCACAATTGTAATTACGGTAAAAAATCACTCCTATGTCGATTAGTTCTAGAAAAATGACTCAACAAGTTCTTATTGGTAATGTCAAAGTTGGCGGCGGTGCCCCAATTGTTGTCCAATCTATGACTAATACAGATACTGCAGATATTGTTGGTACTGTTCAACAAGTAAAAGAACTTGCGGATGCTGGATCAGAACTCGTTCGCATCACAGTTAATAATGAAGCAGCCGCTCAGGCCGTACCAGAAATTCGTAAGCAACTTGATGCAGCAGGATACTCTGTCCCCTTAGTCGGTGATTTTCACTTTAACGGTCATAAACTTTTAGAGAACTTTCCCGAATGCGCAAAAGCCTTAGGGAAATTTAGAATCAATCCAGGAAATGTCGGTAAAGGTGCTAAAAAAGATGCACAATTTCAACAAATGATTGAATGTGCAGTCAAATATAACAAGCCTGTTCGCATCGGCGTTAACGGCGGTAGCTTAGACCAATCTGTCTTAACTCGTTTGTTAGATGAAAATAGAGCAAAAACCGAACCTGATGAACTGAATATAGTCACTCAAGAAGCTATTATTGTTTCAGCCTTAGAAAGTGCGGCTGCCGCTGAGTCTTATGGGCTAGGAAAAGATAAAATACTATTGTCTTGTAAAATTAGTAATGTCCAAGAGTTAATCAGCATCTACCAAGAACTATCCAAGCGTTGTGATTATGCCTTACATTTAGGCTTAACCGAGGCGGGTATTGGCTCTAAAGGTATTGTTGCCTCTTCTGCTGCTTTATCTGTATTAATGCAACAAGGTATAGGCGATACAATTCGTATTTCTTTAACCCCCGAGCCAGGCACTGCACGTATAAAAGAAGTCGTTGTTGGCCAAGAAATTTTACAAACAATGGGGTTTCGCGCATTTACTCCTATGGTTATTGCTTGCCCTGGTTGTGGTCGTACTTCTAGTGATTATTTTCAACATTTAGCAATGGATATCCAAGCCTTTTTACGCGAACAAATGCCAGTTTGGCGCGATAAATATGAAGGCGTAGAAAATATGGAGGTCGCAGTAATGGGCTGTGTTGTTAATGGCCCGGGGGAAAGTAAAAATGCCAATATTGGTATTAGTTTGCCAGGTACTGGCGAAACACCTGTTGCACCTGTTTATGAAGATGGCCTTAAAACCGTTACCCTAAAAGGTGACAAAATTGCTGAAGAGTTTCAAGAAATTGTTGAAAACTATATAGAGCGCACTTACAAGTAAGCTCGCATAATGAACCCCATCAATTTTATACAAACCGATGGGGTTTGCAAAACTTTATAAAAAAAATTATCACCCTATTTTCTTACTTTATCGCTCCAACATAAAAGCTAAATAATAAAGTCATTACTCACGCTAATGACACCAAATAATAACGCTAAAATGGTTTTACACTTATGAGTATGTCCGAAAAATCAGTCCATTCTTCTTTGCACCAAATTGAACAGCAATTAGCCGATAAAAACCCAGCTTTGCTACAAGCCTTTAGGCTTTATCATGAACTGGATCAAGTCGCCTATGAAATGAACCTAATTGGTATGGATGACTCCTTGGCGAATAAAACCTCTTGGTCCCCTATTATCAGCGTTCTTGGCGAGCCATCTTCGGGAAAAAATGAATTTATTAACCAATACCTAGCCGGCCCTACCCCGCTTGCAAATTCAGACCAAATTGGCGCTCAATTTAGCGTATTAAGCTACCGCAACTCTGAAACTAGTATGACCTTACCAGGTACTGCAGTTGATGGTGACCCACGCTTTCCTTTTTTCCATATCAGTGATCGTTTAGAACAAATGGATAAAGGTGAAGGTCGTAACATCAATATTTATCTGGATTTAAAAACATCCAATAGCCAAAAATTAAAAGATAAAACCATTATTACCGCACCAGGATTTTCCTTTCACGACCACCAAGAAGGCGTGGATTTATTACGCAATCACGTCAGTAACTTATCTGACCTTGTCTTTATCTTTTTTGATGCGAATAAGTTTACTATTGATGACTTTAAAGTCACCTTACCGCCATTTTTGAAACATGCGGCAAACAGCCACAACCCAAGTAAATTCATTTATATTATTACTGAAAATAATGAATTAGCTTCTGAAGAAACGATTGCAAACTGGAAACATCAACTAACAAAACTGGGCTTACAAGCAGGACAATTTATTAGCCTATCTTCTAGCACATCCCCTCAAGAAGCCTTAGAGCAAAAACTATCTAATATTGATATAGAAAGCGCTTACCGCATTCTTAGCAATCTTGAAGAGCACATTACTGACTTTGAAGATGTTATTGTCCATGAGGTTACAAAAGGCCTTGTTCGATGGAAAGAGCGAACGCACTTTACTCTAACCCTACTACTCAGCTTTATTGCCTTAACTTTGGTCGCTGGTGAAATCCAGTTCGGCCTTGTAGCTATTTTGCTTGATCCATTTATTGCTTCAACCGGGCTCTTCCTTTTGTTAACAGCCCTCGTTCCTTTTCACTTATCAAGTAGTAAATTTCATGCTAAGTTTATCATGAAGGATTTAGAGAAAAGACAACATGAGCTAGGCCTCACGGAAAACTTACCTGCCCTTTTCACACAAAATATGACTTTCTGGCGCATCATGCTGCCGACAACAACACCTGTTGCATGGACAAAAGAAGTGCAGGAAACCTTAGGAATGATTTTGACAAGAGCCAAAGGTTTAGTTCAGTCACTAAATAATAGCTTTAATTCTTCACAATCAACGAGTTCAATCTCTAGTAGTGAAACATTTCTAAATTTGTAGCCATCACCTGAAAAATGAAAAAGAATTCTCAAGCATTTACCTTACTCGAATTGCTCGTCGTGATGGTAATTATAGGAATTCTTTTTTCCTTTGCAGCCCTTAGCTTAAACTCGCGCCCCTCTCCTGCAAAACTAGCTGCCTATAAAATTCAGCAGCTACTTAAACTCGCTTCTGATGATGCTATTTTACGTGGGCAAATTATGGGCTGGCATTTAAGTGAAAAATCACATACTTTTTTACGCTATAAACAACAAAAATGGCAACCCTTAGAAAATGATAATTTATTACGTCATTCTAATATCAACAAATTACTTGAATATCAACTAACAATTGATGACCAGCCGATCATCTTTAATAAAAAATTAGAACCTCAAGTGATTTTTATGCCTGATGGCAGTTTCAGCCATTTTCGTTTAAGCATTCAACTAAAAAATTCAGAAGAGATTTACACTCTGTATAGCGAAGAAAATAAGGTATTACTATCAGTGACTAGCCCTGATGACTACTAAAAATTCAGGCTTCACCTTAATAGAAGTCATGGTTGCATTAGCCGTTGTTGCTATTGGCTTATTAGCCACACTCAATGCTGCTAACCAAGAAACTAAATCTGCAATCATGAGCCAAGATAAAATGACTGCATTTTGGTTAATGAAAAATAAAATCAGTGAAATTCGTATTAATGAGCCTTGGCCTGCAACAAGACAAAACAAAGATGCTCAGGAAATTTTTGCACAACAATGGTACTGGCAAAGTTCAACCACAAAAACAGCAAATCCATTGATTAGGAAAATGACAATTAATTTTGCTCAATCTGCAATGGAAGCCAAGTCAGACCCTGTTTTAGAACAAACGATTTACTTAGGCAAGCCACAATGATGAAGAAAGGCTTCACCTTAATCGAGTTGCTTATTTCTATCAGCATCTTGGCTATTTTATTAAGCTTATCTTATGCTGGCTTACATTCAGTCTTAAAAAATCACACATTACTTTCAGAACAACAAATAAAATTCACTCAGTTCAACTCTCTATTTTCTCGTTTACATACCGAATTGCAACACATCATACCTCGGCCCGTTACCATAGATTCTAATACCAAAGTTGCTGCTTTAGTCATCAAACAGCAGTCACTAAGCTTCACCCGGATTGGCAAAGCAAACCCGACAGGTCTTGCTCGCAGTTCTGTACAACGTATCGAATACATTTTAGAAGATAACAACTTAATAAAGCGGGTTTGGTTAGCACCAGATAATTCAGATATGGATAACTACTTAGAAGAAAGTTTATTAGATAATATTACGGAATTAAACTTTGAGGCCTTAGCTGATAATAAACAGTGGTTCAGCGCTTGGCCCCCTGAAGAGTCATCAGAGGAACTAAGGGAACGTAACCTAACATTATTACCTCGTGCGATTAAAATCACTTTAAGCAGAAAAGGCTTAGAAGATTTCACTCAATTTATTGAGTTTCCTCGATGAAAAGCATTAAACAACAAGGGATTGCGCTAATATCCGCTATGCTGGTGGTTGCTTTAACCTCTATTTTAGCGACACAAATTTTTTATCAGCAACAAATTAACCTACGCCGCACGTTCAACCAATTACAAGCTGAAAAAATCTATCAGTCTTTGATTAATATTGAAGTGTTCGTTAAAGCCGTATTGCAAGCTGATTTGAAAGATAATCAATATGATTCATCTGAACAATTAGCTATGGCAAATGATATGCTAGCCGTTGCAATAGCTGATTACAGCACAACAGAAGTTGGACTATTTCAAGCTTATATTACTGATCAACAAGCCTGTTTTAACTTAAATAACCTGGTTATTTCGGGCGCCATACAAGACAAGCAAATCATTATTTTAAAAAACTTATTATCTCAACAAAATATAGAAAGTAATTTAATTGATAGCTTAGTTTGGAGCTTAGTTGATTGGCTAGATAGCGATAACGAACCCAAAGAAAAAGGTGCCGAGTGGGAGACTTATAGCCAACACTCCCCACCTTATCAAGCAGCAAACCAGAATTTATCTGATCTGCATGAACTTTATGCGGTTCAGTTTTGGGACCAAGTGCCACTACTTAAGCTAACCGATATATGCGTCCTGCCCAGCCCACCTCAATTTACTGAACTAGGTCGATATTCTACTGCGCCCACCGAAATAACGCCCATAAATATCAATACCGCAAGTCCTTTACTGTTAAAATCTCTCTCAAACAAAATGTTTAATGCTGATATAAGTGGTATTTTAGAGTTGCAAAAAAAAGAGACGGGATTTGAGTCTGTTCAGGCTTTTTTAACTCAACTCGATACAGATAACCCAGTTACTGAAGGAGAAAATAAATTGAGTGAATCCTTCGATAGCAGCACATTAAGTATTTCCAGCCAATTTTTTGTCCTTCGCTACACAGGGGTTATTGATAATTTTGAACAACAATACAAAAGCTACCTTTACCGACAATCTGAGAAGCATATTAATACTCTATATCGCTCTCGTTTCTATTAAAACTTTTCCTTCTTAAATTATGGATGCTTTACTTTTTATAGCGATACCCGCTGTTGAAGAGCTTACTGAAAATACGCAATTAAACTGGTTTCATCAATCTGAAGCAAAGAAATCGCACGGCTACGATACTGCGAATAATTTGAAAGAACGCTTTCCTGAGGTTGCGTGTATTGCCGTGTTAACCGGCACAAAAGTATTAGAAACACAGTCCGAATTACGCATTAAAAACCGCAAACAACTAGAGCAAGCTCTAAGCTACGACCTTGAAGATCAACTTGCTGTTGAAGTCGATACACTGCACTTTGCTTACAAAAAAAATGCACAAAAAAACTTAGATATAAGTATTATTGATAAAGCTTATTTAGAGCAGATTATCCAATTTTTCGCGGATCAAAAGCTTTCATTGCATCAGGTTTTTAGTGAAACTTCCCTGCTATCACAAGCACCTGAAGATTGGCTAATTATTCACAATGAGCAGCAGTGTTTACTTAAAGCCAGACAATACTGTTATTCAATAGAAACAGAAAACCTACTATTAAGCCTAGAAACTTTACCAGAAGAATTAGAGCTTCCTGAGGCCATTCCTGTTTTCACCAGCGGGTCATTTAACTTAGACCTGTCCCTTACTGAGTTTCCATGCACCTTACTAGATGATTATTTTTCACAGCTCTGCCAATACTATTCATCTCAACCCCCTTTAAACTTACTACAAGGGCAGTATCAAGTTAAAACGCCTAAGACATGGCGTTTAATTTTTGCCACTTGTATAACAGGATTCATCCTTTTTAGTGGTTTCTTTTCTTATCAACTTTATCAAAACCATCTGCTATTACAGCAAGAATCTAAACTAGAACATAAAATTACGACTCTTTATAAAAAAAGTTTTCCTAAAGCGCGACGTATTATTAACCCCGTTAGCCAAATGCGCTCTAAACTTAAAAAACTTGAAAATAATCAGGTTAAAAATGGTAATTTCATCCCTTTACTTGCTCAACTAGCGCGTGTTGTACGCCAGCAAAGTAATTTTCAGCTCAACCAGTTAGACTACCAATCTCAAACCCTTAATATCAATTTCTCTACTCCCTCTTTAGAAAAACTAGAGCAATTTAAAAATAATTTAACTCAACTTGGCTTACAAGCAAAAGTTTCCTCAGTTAACAAAGAAGAAAATCGTGTGATTGCACAAATAACAATTACCGGAGGCCGATAATGAAAGATTGGTTTTTACAAAAAACAGCTAATGAACAAAAAATCATTGTCATCGCAGGCTTTCTTTCTTGTCTGTTACTAAGCTATGCCTTTGTCTACTTACCTATCGCGCGCAGCAATTTAACACTAGAAAAACGTATCACTAAGCAGCAACAAAACTTACTCCTCATGCAGTCTATGGCTAAAAAGGTGAAACGTTTAAATGTAAACCGCACTCCAGTAACAACGGATAGTACGCAAATTATGACCTTAATTGAAAAAACAACCAAAAAACATCAATTAAAAATAACTCAAATCAAACCACTCAGTAAACAGCGCTTATTAATAAGTTTTGAAAAAGTCATGTTTAATGATGCGATTCGTTGGTTAGATAGTTTACAAAAGAGCACCTCAATTTCCGTGGATAAATTTAGTAGCCAAAACAATAAAAATTCTATTAATTTACAAATCACCTTAAGCTATTGAATATTTCATCTTATAAAACAATTATTTTTGCCTATATTGCACTCTGCCTTGTTAGCTTTATACTCTGCTTTGCCTTGCTAACACCCGTCAAAGTTATTCAAAAGCAATTTTTACCTAGTTCTCAAGTTGCTCAAATAAAACTATCAGAACTAAGCGGTAACCTCTGGCAAGGCTCTTTAGTTAGCTCTTATAAAAATAAGTTAAAAACTAATATTTACTGGAGTATTAGCCCTAGCCACTTACTTTCTTCAAAGCCGGTCATTAAAATCAGCTTATCTAGTGCGCAGTCTCAGTTATCCTTACACTCTGATTTTCAAGGGCTCTCTGCTAAATTTGTCGCCACTGGGAACTTAGATAGCCGTGAGATTAGTTCCCAATTAAGCTTACCTAAAGGTGCAAAAATGACAGGAAAAATCCATATAGAAAATCTGGATATAGCAAACAAGCCACCTTATTTCATCGCTCAATTGAAGGCTCACTGGGATGGTGGACGTGTTTCAGCTGACAATAAATCTAATTATCTACCGGCATTAAATATTAAATCTACAACAGAAGCTGAAAACCTTATAATTAATATTTCTAAAGACTCAAACAAAAGAAATTTATTACAAATCATTGCAATGGCAGATAAGCAAGCTGAAATAAAAATAACTCAAGGTCTATTAAATTTAACCAAACAAGGAAAACTATCTGACGATGAAACTGAGTTTGTTATCCGCTTTACTGAAAAACTAACCTTTTAATTTTTCTTATGATAAAAATTTCCCAATATAAAAAACCTCTCCTTTTATTAATAATGGCCATTATTTGTATCATCAGCATGGGCTATTTAGCAAATTTTATCTGGCAAATAATTGAAACTGATGAGGGCATTTCACCTCCTAAAAATCAACAATCACACCCGAAAAAACAGACAACACTACCTCCTAAAACAGTCAATACTGATTTGCGCGACATTTTAAGTAGCAATCTATTTAATCAACGTAAAGCTATTGCTAAAATTGAACCCACACAGAAAAAAATCCCTAAAACTCGCCAACAACTATTTTTACATGGCATTATTAGCTCATCTGATCCCGAGCGTTCAATTGCCTTAATCTCCAAGCAAAAAAATAAACCTCCTCTTGTTTACCTACAAGGAGATAAATTACCGAGTAATTCAGGAACCGTGCATTTAATTCTTAACGCCTATGTGCAAATTAAACATAATGGCCGTTTAGAAAAGCTAGAATTAATAAAGCAAAAAAATACTAAACCATTAGCTAAAAATGCCGTTCAGCGATCGCAGAGCATCAAGAAAATCACTAGCCTTTCAGATATAAAAAATAACTATAGAAAAAATAAATCCCAACTGTTATCAAAATTTGGCTTAGTGCATACAGCTCAAGGTATTAAATTAAGCTCTAAAAAAGGTAGGCTTCCACCTGGCTTACGCGATGGCGATACGATTACCTCTCTAAATGGTTACTCTATGAATGACTTAGATAATGACTTAGACTTGATAGATAGTATTATAAATAGTGATAAGATTGAAGCATCACTAGAGAGAAATGGCCGAAATATTCATTTTAATATTCCTAAAAAGATGATTGAACAATGGCGATAAAATCTGCATTACTTTTTATATTTATTTTTAATAGCGCACCTGCCCTCGCTGTAGATGCTTATTTTTATCAGTACAATAAAAAAATAACCTTAACGCCTTTGCCTGATTTAGTTCGCTCTAATACAGTGACAAGCCCCCTTCAATCTATTCAGTATTACCGTACAGAAGAAGGGCATAAAGTTGGGGTTTATAATAAAATTATTGTTAAATTTCATATGGCTGATGATTTAGACCCTTACCTTTTATTATCACCTTATGATGTCCAAATAGAGAAACAATTAGGGCCTCAACTCTATTTATTGATTACCCCTTCTAATCAATTAACAATTGACTTAGCTAACCGGTTATCTGAGCAGAATTTTATTGAATATGCACAACCTGACTTTATTAAACAATACCAAATAAGATGATGCGACAGAAAGCTTTTTTTATTATTTGCTCGCTAAGCTTGTTTTCTTGTGGGGATTCAGAGACCAGTTTTGCCAATAATACTTGTGAACAGGGCCCAGCAACACTGCCTCTAAACCATTCATTTCCTGATAATGTTAATGACCCTCTCTATATAGAGCAGTGGCATATCAATGAGTTTCATCATTTCACTAATATTCATCCTGATGCTCATATCCATACAGAAAACAATTTAATTGCCTACACGGGAAAAAACATAAAAGTCGCTATTATTGACGATGGTTTAGATGTGACGCATGAAGAAATAGAATCAGCTATCACTAAAGCTTACAGTATTGCTACTGCTTGCAATGATATTAGCCAAAACGCTGGAGAATATCATGGTACCGCTGTCACTGGTATTATCGGCGCTAGATCCAACCATCTTGGCATAAAAGGTATCGCCAGTAATAGTGAGTTATTTTTCTTAAATTTTCTAACACAATAAGTGATAGCGAGTTTATTACTCTGTTCAATAAAGCCAATGACTGGGGTGCAGATATTATTAATAATAGCTGGGGAACTGGAGATGTTTCTCAAAGCGTTAAAGAAACCATTATTAATCTCAGTAAAAATGGCCGAAATGGTAAAGGACTTAATATTGTCTTTGCTGTCGGTAATGATAATAGCTCACTTGGAAATGATGAGTCGCGATATCAAGCGTTATTAGTGTTGGCGCAAGCGCAGAAAATAACGATAGAGCAGTTTATAGTGACTGGGGGAGTGAATTAGATATACTTGCTCCGGCAGGCAACTCTATCGGTTTAAGCACCTTAGACCCAATGGGAGACCCAGGAGCTAATTCTGGTAATTATCTACACAATTCATTTTCTGGAACATCCGCATCAGCCCCAATCGTCAGCGGTGTGATTGCTCTTTTATTAGAAAAAAATCCTAATTTAACTAGCACTGAAATTAGCGATATACTTCATAATAGCGCAGAGAAAATAGGTTCTGAATCTTACGATATTAACGGACATAATATTAGATACGGCTACGGAAAAATTCATTTAAGCGATGCATTAGCGCTAATACCTAATTAATAAGTAAAGAGTTTTTTGCAAAACCCAGCAGCTTTACACTGTATTTTTCGTTCTATTCAATTCACAGCCGTATAACTTAAATAAAAGAGGATGCAATAAAGCGTAGAGTACTTACCCTACTAAGCCCTTTATTTACCCTCTTTTGCAATTCCAGCCCAAGCAGTCGTCCAAGCTTCATTTTCATAATAATCTGCTTTTTTGCCGAGCGTACCCGTTAACACTTGTTTTAATGTGTTTTCAATAATGCCAAAAAAACTACAATAAGCACGTTGTGAATCCACCGCTTTAATTTCACCGGCTTTAATTCCACCATGCAGCACACGCAATATTTTAATAAACGGCGCGCTTTCCATAATAGGCTTTTCATCAGGTAAAAATTCAGGCACGTTTAACACTAAAATAAAACGCATAATTTCTGGCGCATCATCCGTTAAACGGAACCATAAATCGACAATTTCTCGCAATTGCTCGGGAGATTTTCTATTACGACGACGGATATCATCAATAGAAACACTTAGTCTATCAACTATCCATGCATATAAAGCACTAGCAATTTCTTGCTTATTTTTAAAATGCTTATAAACACCTGCTGCTGTTTTAACACCAGAAGCTTCAGCAATATCACCTAAAGAAGTATTAAAATAACCTTTTTCAGTGAACAGTTTTAAAGCAGCAGCAAGAATTTCATCTCGTGCCTTTTCTTTTTCTTGCTCTTTTTGTGTTTCCTTATCCATTTTATCCCTGCTGTACTTTTTTTATTATTTTTGACCCATCAAAATGACTACTTAATCAGCCATCGTTTTAAAGGCTGCTCTTAAGTAACTCACCATTGACCATATAGTTAAAATGGCTGCAATATATAGCATCACTAAACCCAGAAACTGCATAGAAAACCCTGTAATGTCTTCACGATATAGCAAGCAAGCAATCGCTAGCATTTGTGCTGACGTTTTCCATTTACCTATTTGAGATACTTTTACTGTGGCTCGCTGACCTATTTCAGCCATCCATTCACGTAATGATGAAATGGTAATTTCTCTACCGATAATAATTGCGGCAGGAAGCGTCATCCAAATGGAGGCTTCTGCTTCGACTAATAACACTAAAATGAAAGCGACCATTATTTTATCAGCCACAGGATCTAAAAAAGCGCCAAATTTAGTTTCAATATTCATTTTTCGGGCTAAATAACCATCTAACCAATCAGTCACACCTGCAATAAAAAAGATAAAGGTGGTTGCAATATTCGAGTATTCCCATGGTAAATAGAAAAAAACTGCCAAAACGGGAATCAGTGCTACACGTAATAGTGTAAGAATTGTAGGTATATTTAATGTCTTAGTCATCTTGATGATGGAATGTGTCGTATATACGTTGAGCTAATTGTCGGCTAATTCCGTCTATGCTTGAAAGCCCCTCTACGCCAGCGCGTGAGATGCCTTGTAAGCCGCCAAATTGCTTTAATAAAATCTGTCGTCGCTTAGGCCCTAAGCCTGCTATTGCTTCTAAAGGGGATTCTTTTTTTGCTTTGCCTCGCCGGCCTCTGTGGCCTGTAATGGCAAACCGATGCGCCTCATCTCTAATGTGCTGAATTAACAATAATCCGCTAGCATTAGGATTGGTATCTATCGGCTGTTCTTGCCCTGGTAAAATCATTTTTTCCATGCCTGCTTTCCTATCAGGCCCCTTAGAAACGCCGACTATCATAACATCATTTACCTGTAATTCCTCTAATGCCTTTTCAGCTTGGTGTACCTGTCCTTTGCCACCATCAATAAATAAAATATCTGGGGCTTCGTGCTCCCCCTTTACCAAGCGTTTAAAACGCCTCGAAACCGCCTGATAAATCGCCGCATAATCATCACCCGGCGTGATACCTTCTATATTAAAACGACGATAAGCGGACTTTACCGGCCCTTCCCGATCAAAAACCACACAAGAAGCCACGGTAAAATCACCTTGCGTATGGCTAATATCAAAACATTCTAAACGCTTTGGCAACTCCTGACAGCCTAGCTCTTCTTGAAGGCTTAAATAACGTGTATAACTTCCTTGTTTATCCGCGAGCTTAGTCATTAAGGCATTATCTGCATTCACCTTGACCATTTGCAGCCATTTTGCACGGTCACTGCGCACATTCGTCGATATACTGACCCCATGCCCAGCATGTAACGCCAAAACATCACAAAGTAACGTACACTCTTCTGGTTCATGGCTAACAATTAACTCATTAGGAATGTTTTTATCTAAATAATATTGTGGAATAAACGCATACAAAATACTTTCTGGGCTGAATTCTGTATTAATCTTAGGAAAAAATGTTTTATTACCTAAGTTTTGCCCGTTACGAATAAAAAAGATTTGCACACAAGCAACCCCCGCTTTTGTTGCGCAAGCAATAATATCGACATCGCCTTTATTGCCACTGACATAATTCTTTTCTAAAATTGTGCGTAATAGGCTAATTCTGTCGCGCACAACAGCGGCTTGTTCAAACTCTAAATTCATTGATAACTGATCCATCTCCTCAATCAGCTTATCAATAAGTAAATCACTTTTACCGGCTAAGAATAACTCGGTATTCTTTACATCCTCCCGATATGCATCTTCCGTAATTAAACCAACACAGGGAGCAGTACAACGCTCTATCTGGTGCTGTAAACAGGGGCGTGAGCGGTTATTATAATAAGAATCCTCACATTGCCGAATGGGGAATATTTTTTGTAATAATTTAAGCGTTTCACGTACTGCACCCGCGCTAGGGTAAGGCCCATAATAGTTACCTTTTTTCTTTTTAGCGCCTCGGTGTGAGGTAATTTGAGGGAATTTTTGTTCGGAGGAAATATAAATATAAGGGTAGGATTTATCGTCCCTTAAACAAATATTGTAACGAGGTTTATGCTTTTTAATCAGCTGACTTTCCAGCAATAACGCTTCTGCTTCTGTATGCGTGACTGCAATTTCAATACTGACTATTTTCGCCACCATCACTTGTTGCTTCGGTGATGCCGCGCCTTTTCTAAAATAACTAGAAACGCGATTTTTTAAATTCTTCGCTTTACCGATATAAATAATATCGCCCTTCTCATTAAGCATTTTGTAAATGCCAGGAAGACGCGTTAAATTTTTTAAAAATTCATCTATAGAAAATTTTTCTTGGTTTTCGTTTTCAATATCCATTGTTTTTAAAACACACTAACTACTTTCCGGCATGTTTTGATGGGTCTCACAAAAAGCGTTCTACCTATCCTACTGCTCAAGTTAAGGAAAAAAATACGATGCAGCAAGTGTAGCGTGCCCACCCTATTGCAATGGTGGGCACGGGATAAAGCTCCTTTGCCCACCCTACCTTGACAGTATTCCAAGACTTTCTAAACTAAACCTTCACAGAATCCGCTTTATCTTGATACGCCTGCATTTGATCAAAATTCAAATAACGATAAGTATCTTCCGCGCTATCACTGATTTTATTCACATACGCTAAGTATTCATCATTAGTCGGAATCTTGCCTAAAATAGAACAGACCGCCGCCAACTCTGCAGATCCTAAATAAACATTCGCGTTATTCCCTAAGCGATTAGGAAAGTTACGTGTTGATGTCGAAACAACGGTCGCATTATCCGCAACACGCGCTTGGTTCCCCATACATAAAGAACAACCTGGCATTTCCATACGTGCGCCCGATTTACCAAACGTACTGTAATAACCCTCTTCAGTTAATTGCGCTTGATCCATTTTTGTCGGTGGTGAAACCCAAAGCTGAGTCGGCAAACGTCCCGCTTCTTTTTCTAATAATTTACCTGCTGCACGAAAATGACCAATATTCGTCATACACGAACCTAAAAATACTTCATCAATTTTAGTCCCAGCAACATCCGCTAATGTTTTCACATCATCTGGATCATTTGGGCAAGCCATAATCGGCTCTTTGATAGCATTTAAGTCAATCTCTAAGATTGTATGGTATTCCGCATCAGCATCTGGCGCCATTAGTTCAGGTTTTGCTAACCATGCTTGCATATCAGTAATACGACGTTCAATCGTACGTACATCGCCATACCCTTCTGCAATCATCCACTTCAACATGGTGATATTAGAATTCATATACTCACGAATTGGCGCATCACCTAAGCGAATCGTACAACCCGCAGCAGAACGCTCAGCAGATGCATCAGATAACTCAAACGCTTGCTCTACTTTTAATTCTGGCAAACCTTCAATTTCTAAGATACGTCCTGAGAAAACATTTTTCTTACCTTTTTTCTCAACCGTTAAGAGACCTTTTTCAATCGCCGCCAGTGGAATGGCATTAACCAAATCACGTAAAGTGATGCCTTCTTGCATCTCTCCGCTAAAACGTACTAAAACAGACTCAGGCATATCTAAAGGCATGACACCCGTTGCCGCTGCAAAAGCAACCAAACCAGAACCCGCAGGAAATGAAATCCCCATCGGAAAACGTGTATGTGAATCACCGCCCGTTCCTACAGTATCAGGCAATAACATGCGGTTTAACCACGAATGAATAATACCATCAGCAGGGCGTAAAGCCACACCACCACGATTCATAATAAAATCAGGCAAACTGTGCTGCATTGATACATCAATCGGTTTTGGATAAGCCGCAGTATGACAAAAAGACTGCATCACTAAATCAGCCGAAAAACCTAAACAAGCTAAATCTTTCAGTTCATCACGCGTCATAGGTCCGGTTGTATCTTGCGAGCCCACTGTTGTCATGTGTGGCTCACAATAAGTATTCGGACGAACGCCGTCAACACCACAAGCTTTACCCACAATTTTTTGCGCTAAGGTATAGCCCTTATCACTACTTTCTGCATCCTCAGGACGAGCAAATATATCAGATGCTTCAAGCTCTAATGCCTTACGTGCTCTATCGGTTAAACCACGACCAATAATCAATGGAATACGCCCGCCTGCACGTACCTCATCCAATAAAACATTGGTTTTCAAAGAGAATTCACAAACCAATTCATCGTTATCATGACGTTTAACCAAACCTTGGTGCGGGTAAATATCAATCACATCACCCATTGCTAAATTTTCTACATCACATTCAAACGGTAGCGCGCCAGAATCTTCCATGGTATTAAAAAAGATAGGTGCGATTTTCCCACCAATACAAACACCACCACCGCGTTTATTAGGTACATAAGGAATATCATCGCCAGTAAACCAAAGCACTGAATTAGTCGCTGATTTACGCGAAGAACCCGTACCAACAACATCACCGACATAAGCAACAGGAAAGCCTTTTTCTTTTAGTTCAGTAATTTGTTGCTCAGCATTAGTAATGCCATCACGCGGTATTTTAAGCATAGCTTGCGCATGTAATGGAATATCAGGGCGCGACCATGCATCCGGTGCCGGTGATAAATCATCTGTATTGGTTTCACCTGTGACTTTAAAAACGGTGACCGTCATTTTTTCAACAACAGCAGGTTTTGTTGTAAACCATTCTGCATCCGCCCAAGATTTAATCACTTGCTCAGCAAAAACATTCCCTGCTTTCGCTTTTTCTTGTACATCATGAAACGCATCAAACACTAGCAAAGTATGCGATAAAGCTTTTACTGCAATGGGTGCTAATGCTGAATTATCTAATAAATCAATTAACGGCTCGATGTTATAACCGCCTAACATAGTCCCCAGTAGCTCCGTTGCACGCTCTGCATTTAAAATAGCTGAACTCACTTCAGCTTTAGCAACGGCTGCTAAAAAACCTGCTTTTACATAAGCGGCTTCATCCACACCTGCTGGTACACGGTGCGTTAGCAAATCTAAAATAAAATCCTCTTCACCTGCCGGCGGCTGTTTAATCAACTCAACAAGTGCTGACACTTGTTCTGCATTTAAAGGCTGCGGTACTACGCCATTTTCAGCGCGTTCTGCAACATGAGACCGATATTGGGCTAATACTTCTGATGGATTAAGAGTGTCTTTAGACATGAAATACCCTATGTTGATTGAAATTTATTATTACTGACGATTCAGTTAAGCAAGTCAAGATGAGCACACTACCCCACACCTAGCTTTTTCATTCACTTAATAACCGCTATATTATTTGTGCCATTATATACTTCGCGCGTATACGAGTGCTGAATTTTGGTGATTTTTTCTTCAATAG
>JAQRMR010000060.1 GCA_028599115.1 Methyloprofundus sp. | reverse complement strand
GTGTTTCCCACATCCGTGGGGATTGTAATGGTCTAATTTCATGTCCATAAAGTGTTGATACTATCAAAATATAGTACCCCAACTTATCAAGACAAATTATTACAAGCATAAAATAAATAGTTAGCATTCTGTATTATTACGCTATCATTGTGCGACAAACAGTCCGACAAAAGGTGTCACATGCGAATTACTGCCCGTATTGATGAAAATTACGCACAAAAACTTAAAGTTATTCAGCAAATAACGCACTTAAATACCACGGAAGTTATTAAGCAAGCTTTAGATTTACTTTATGATAAGACTGAAAAAACCAAATTAACAGGGAAAGAAAAAAATCAGAAATTAATACAAATGTTAGCAGGAATAGGGAAAGACCCTGATCTATCTGAAAACTATAAAGAATATATCAACCAAGGATGGAAAGAAAAGCATGATATTGACGGATACAGGTTTTTGGTATGCATTTTTCAATGCTAAAGATAAGCATCATCAACAGTCTGTACTTTGTATGAAAAATTTAGATGAGGGCTTAATCACAACTTGACCTGTGATAACAGAAACCAGCTATTTATTAGAAAAAGCATTAGGAGTGCCTAGCCAATTGCGCTTTATTTCTGCATTAAAGGCTGGTTATATTGAAATCGCAGATATTACCAAGCAGCATTTAAGTCGGATTCAAATATTAATGAATAAGTATGAAGATTTACCCATGAATTTAGCTGATGCCTCATTAGTTATTTTGGCAGAGGAGTTAAGCCACGGATGAATTCTTTCCACTGACAAACGTAATTTTAGAACCTATTGCTGGAAAAACCACAGCCCTTTTCAAAACTTATTATTACCTGATTGCTAATGTTGCCAGCACTTAAGGCTATTCCTATGAAAGAAAGAGTCTCAATGGTTTTTGCTGGGTGATTAAGGAACGGGCAATGAATTTTTTGAATAAGTATTTAATAGTAGGCACAAGATAAGCAATGACCACGAAATTTAAAGCGTTACACTTTGATAATCAATTTACTAAAGTGCTGACTGCAGATGAAGAAACGGCTAATTATCGCCGACAAGTAGCACATGCCTGTTATTCATTCACCACACCGACAGTCGTTAA
Source organism: Methyloprofundus sp. (assembly GCA_028599115.1). Taxonomy (GTDB): domain Bacteria; phylum Pseudomonadota; class Gammaproteobacteria; order Methylococcales; family Methylomonadaceae; genus Methyloprofundus. Next base: position 7,744 of record JAQRMR010000060.1, on the reverse strand, counting down.
AGCACCAAAGCTAGTCGCGTATTCAGTAGAAATTGCTGGAGAATTGGGTTTAACAGAAGCCGACTGCCGTAGTGATTTTTTTACCCAGGTATTTGCCGGTAATCAATTAGCCGAAGGCATGCAGCCTTATACCATGTGTTATGGCGGTCACCAGTTTGGCAATTGGGCGGGGCAATTAGGCGATGGACGGGCGATTAATTTAGGTGAGGTGCTTAATTCAAAGGGTAAGCGCTGGACGTTGCAATTAAAAGGCGCTGGTATTACGCCATATTCGCGCTCTGCAGATGGTTTAGCTGTTTTACGCTCATCTGTGCGTGAATTTTTATGTAGCGAAGCGATGCATGCCTTAGGTGTGCCAACCACTCGTGCTTTAAGCTTAGTGACAACGGGTGAAGAAGTTGTACGCGATATGTTTTACGATGGTAATGCTAAAGCTGAAATGGGTGCGGTTGTTTGCCGTGTTGCTCCGAGCTTTTTACGTTTTGGTAGTTTTGAAATTCATGCTGCAAGAAATGATATTGAGCAGTTAAAGGCTTTAGTCGATTACACCATTCGGACTGATTTCTCTCATTTAGGCGAGCCATCGCTTGAGGTTTACCAGCAGTGGTTTGCCGAGGTTTGTAGCAAAACAGCCGAGATGATTGTGCACTGGCAACGCGTGGGGTTTGTCCATGGCGTGATGAATACTGATAATATGTCCATTTTAGGCCTCACCATTGATTATGGCCCGTATGGTTGGTTAGAAAACTACGATCCTAACTGGACCCCAAATACTACCGATAAAGGACAAAGGCGCTACCGCTTTGCCAACCAACCAGAAATAGCCGCATGGAATCTTAACCGTCTCGCGAATGCAATTTATCCCTTAATTGAGTCTGTAGAGCCATTAAAAGAAGCGTTAAGTTTATACAGCAAGCAATTTGTTACTGGGTATCAGCAAATGATGGCGCACAAACTGGGCTTGCTAGAATTTACTGGGCAACAAGATCAACAATTAATCGATGATCTACTGGCTTTATTTGCCTTAACAGAAACGGATATGACGATTTTTTATCGTTTATTAGCCAATTTACCCACGGATAATTCTACGAGTGACGTGGATTTAATCGCAACGATTAACAAAGCTTATTACCAGCCTGAAGAATTAAAGGGCGAAATACAGCAGCAAATTATCTTATGGTTACGTCGTTATATGGTGCGCTTACAATTAGATGGATTAAGTGACAAGCAAAGAAAATCAGCAATGAACTTAATTAACCCTAAGTATGTTTTGCGCAACTATATGGCGCAATTAGCGATTGATAAAGCAGAGCAAGGGGATAATAGTTTAATACACGAATTACAAGTTTTGTTGTTACATCCTTATGATGAGCAAGCTAGCCAAGAAAAATGGGCAGAAAAAAGACCTGATTGGGCCAGAACAAAAGCAGGTTGTTCAATGTTATCTTGCAGCTCTTAATGCTAAAAGGTACGCATTGTTGACTACGAAGGAATAAGTATCATTTTTCAAAGTAGGATGGGCAAAGGCGTTTTATCCCGTGCCCATCACACGGTGGAAGATGAGCAGGCTAAGCTTTGCCGCATCCTTGTTTTCTTGTTGGGGTGTACATAACATCCGCTCTTAATATAAAAAATAATGAATACACAAATGCAAGTTGCTTTAGGCAACTATAAACTTCACCGATTCCCCATTGAAAAAGATGAAAAATTACAAGCCTGGGATGCGGCAGATGAATTTTTACTCAATGATGTGGCTGAAAAACTGACTCAATTTGATGCGCCTAGAATTTTAATCATCAATGATAGCTTTGGTGCTTTAGCAGTGGCTTTAAGTCAATTTAAACCTTCAGCGCTTTCTGATTCTTATCTTGCACAACTTTCTACTGTAGAAAATTTAAAGCTTAATAAGATAGAGTCAGCGGAAGTTGAGCTTTATAGCAGTTTAGAAGTCCCACAAAAAAGCTTTGATTTCATTTTAATTAAAGCGCCTAAAACCGTTGCTTTTTTAGAAGATATTTTGGCACGCTTGCAAAGTGTGATGACAGAAAACACAGAAGTGATTACCGCAGGCATGGTAAAAAATATGCCAGCTTCTATCTGGAAAACCATTGATAAATTAGTCGGTGAGACGGTACCTTCTAAAGCGGTAAAAAAAGCACGTTTAATTTATGCAACGCCAGATTTAAGTAAAAATACGCTTAATAATTACCCCAGCTACTTTGCATTAGAAAATACCGATTATCAAATTTGTAATCACTCCAATGTATTTTCACGACAAAGCTTAGATATAGGCACGCGCTTCTTTTTAAGTGAATTACCCCGCAATAACAAATACCAACAAGTGGTTGATTTAGGGTGTGGTAATGGGGTGGTTGGGCTAGTTTTTGCGGAAAAAAATCCTCAGGCACAATTACATTTTATTGATGAATCCTTTATGGCTGTGGCTTCAGCAAAAGAGAATTTTCAGCAAGCTAAAACGCAACAAGAAGCAAGCTTTCAAGCAGGCGATGCCCTAACAAATTTTGCCGATCATTCGATGGATTTAATCTTATGTAACCCGCCATTTCATCAGCAAAATGCTATTGGCAGTCATATTGCTATGCGTATGTTTAAACAAGCGAAACAAGTATTGCGCGTAGGAGGGGAGTTATGGGTGATTGGTAATCGGCATTTGGGCTATCAAGTATTTTTGAAAAAATATTTTCCCAAGGTAGAGTTAATTGCCTCTAATGCCAAATTTATTTTACTTAAAGCCAGTGTTTAATACTATATGGATAAGCAGGGTTTAAATAATAAAGGGCAGCAGTCATCATGAGCATAGCTAAAGAAGCGCCTTTATAACGCCAGCTAAATAATTTAAACGCTGAACCAAAAGAGCTTTTTAACTGTACACCGGCTAAATTTACCCCGTACAGTTCATCTAATAATAAATGCACAATGAAGCCAAAACCCAAAAACAAGCCACTCAACCAAGAAAATTGACTGCTGTTAGTGAAAACATGAAAGTTGATTGCAACTGTAATTAAAGTAAAAAGAGCGGCACAGAGTACGGAGTGAAAAGCGCCTCTATGGACGGTCATCACTTTAAAAACAGCTAAAACAGGGTAACGTACAGTTAAGAAAGCAGCAACAGAAATAATAAAGACATGCTGTATTAGGCACTGATCTTTAAAAGCTAAAATCACCAAAATCGTAGTAAAGGTTGCTAAGGCATTAAAAAGAATGTGCAAAGGTTTGGAGCTGTCAGAATCAATATCGGGTAATAAGCCACCGATAGTGCCTAAAAAAATAAACCAAGGCATGTCTAATAAATCAAAAAATTCTTTGTTAGATGCTGTTAATGCTGCAATGCCACTAGCACTCGCAGCGACAAAAAGGTGCGTATTAAAATTCGCCATAAAAATAAAACAATAGAATGAAACAACAGAAAAAAACTAACTCAACCCAAATATGCCATGTTAAGTGTTAACGCCGAAACTGAAATAGAGGAACAAATTAAAAAATCTCGTTTTTTAGGGTTTATTACTCCCTGCCAAACTGAGAGTGATGCTAAATCTTACTTAGAAAACTTGCAAAAACAGCATCAGGCCGCGAATCATATCGTATTTGCGTACAAAATTAAAACAGAAAAAGGTCTCGTGTGTCGTTTTTATGATGATGGCGAACCATCAGGCACAGCTGGAAAACCAGTTTTTAATTATATTGAGGGTAATGAGCTTATTAATGTCTTAATTGTCGTAGTACGTTATTTCGGGGGAATTAAGCTCGGCGCAGGTGGGTTAACCCGTGCCTACGGTAATACAGCAAAAAAAGTGATAGAAGCGGCCGATATAAGTGAGCATATTCAGTACGCACAGATTAAGTTTACTTTGGATTACAGCCAGTTCCAGATGTTTGAGTATCAGCTAGAAAAACATGCGGGGGCGATGATAGACAAACAATTTAGCGGACAAATTGTTTGTCTGGTAAAAATTCCAGAAGTAGCAGCAGAAAAATTTTTAGCACTTTTTCCTGGTGAGAAAGTTTAAGTAAATAGCCACATTTACTAACAAAACAATACACTTAAAAGAACATAGTTATTTGCTTATACACAATATTAAAATGTGTTAAATATATCAATATAAAATCATTGGAAAAAGGGTGACTTCAGGTATTGACAAATGTAAGTTATTGAAAGTTATTGTTAATAAATTAAATTGTATAAAAAATATACAATTTAAATAACTACTTAATTTTAGGTGCCTATGCTTAGATATGGATAGCTTATACACAAAGTTATCCACAGATTTTGTGGGTAAGTTATTATCCACTTTTTAATGCAATGCATAATGCAAATGGAATAATTGAGGTAAAGTTGAGGAGACATTTTTTTAAATGTCCATTCACTGCTAAGCAGTCAGCATTGTATGGTTTCACCACGTTATCCGTGAATCGTGCAATTAGTTTTCCTGCCGTGTACTCCCGCAAACAATCCAGATAAAAAATATAATCACTTTCATCATAAAACAAGCCTGCCGATTATTACCCCTCTGGATAAGATGTAAAGGAACCTGTGGAACAACTAAACGAGATCGACGTGGCATTAGAATCTAGCGGCAATTAAAAACAGCTGCTGTTATAGCTTATTTAATCGTGGTCTGTCCCTTATTGTTTAACTTAAACCACGTTTTATAAGCGTGGTAGTTAATTTTGTCTTTTTGTATCCTGTAAGATACAATTATTCCATGAAATATGAATTAAGCAGCACCCCAAAATTTAATAAGTGGCTTAGTCGTATAAAAGATTCAGCGATTAAACAGAAAATATTAGCCAGGCTTGCGCGTGTTGAAAATGGTAATTTTGGTGATTTTAAATCAATAGATGTTAATTTATTTGAACTTAGGTTTTTCTTTGCTTCTGGGCTACGAATTTACTATACGCTGCAAAATAAGAAAATCATTCTATTGTTAGTGGGTGGTGATAAATCCAGCCAAAGCAAGGACATTACAACCGCCAAACAAATACTTAATGAACTGGAGTTAAAATAATGGACATTAATACATTCAATATTGCTGATCATTTAGAGACAGAGAATGATATTAAAGGTTTTTTAAAAGAAGTAGTTGATACAGGAGATACTTCAGATTTTATTCACGCTTTAAATATTGCTGCTAAAGCTAAGGGCATGAGTGAAGTTGCTAAAAAAGCAGGTGTGACACGATCCAGTCTTTATAAGTCCCTTTCTGAAGAAGGCAACCCGCGCTTTGATACTATCAATAAGATTATTAACGCTTTGGGCTGTAAATTAGAAATTGTTTAAAAGTGTGGGTTTTGTTTATTCTACGCCTCGCAACTGTAAAAAAGTGCACATGTAACTGTGTGAGTAGTATTTCTTAATACCGCTTAATAAAACCCTAGAAGAATAGGGGGTAGACCATGTTTTGGATTTTCTGAATTAAAGAAATTGTTAAACTATTACTTGCTAGGATTTATATATCTAAACAAGCAGCCTGTACCCGTACGTTCCACTGATTAGGCAGACGTTGACTTACTTTATTTGCTAGTTGGTCAAAAGATCTACTATTATCAATTTCACTTCCTTTTTCTGTATCTTTATTTGGTGGAGCAAAAAGAATTTGGTACTGTGTAGGTGTATTGCTTCCATGGTAGGCATTAGTAATTTTTGCACACGGGTTTAACTTTTGCATTTCCTCTATAAGGAACTTAGTATCTTTAAATTTTGTCGCTAATTCTGTATCAATTTCATTAGTAAATATCTTTATCAATTCTGATTTAGGGAGAGGTAAATTAGCCTTTCGTGATTTTTGTATTTGGGCTACTTTTTTATTTATTAAGTCTTGTTGGGCAAGCAAATCACTAAACTCAATTAAAGTTAAATTTTCATTATCAGCAATATAATCAGCAGATTTCAACTCGGTAAACTTAATAGTTGATTTTATTCCTCTTTTTCCATCGAGCCTGTACCCATAGCTAGTTAACTTTGTAGTTAGCCAGGTTACTTCATGATCCATTAACTCTCTATGGTCATTCCATTGATTCATTCCTCAGTACTCCAGTCAAAGCTACCTTCCATAACCATATTGTTAAATGATTCGCCAAGATCAGCTTTTATAGCTGCAATTTTACGTATTGGTGGTGTAGGTTCGTTAACAGATGCTCCATTAGAATCAAGCTGATTAATTCCAAAATGATCATTAACTATATTACCGGATAAGTTAGCCATAATATTTTCAACACATTTCATCATATCAATGCTATGACTAGCAATAACGACATTAACCCCATTTTTGCTTAGCGTAAATAGAGTTTCTACCATTATTTTTTGCCAAGATGGGTGTAAATGAACTTCAGGTTCGTCTATAAATAGGAAGCTGCCTTTTGATAGGATACCTTTTTTCAAAAGCAGGGAAATAATCCCCAAATTAGTAACCCCCAATGCAGTATTGTGCAGGCTAATTTCTGTTTCAGAGCCTTTTTCCGTAAAATTCAGCGCTCCAGAGGTTGAGATAGTTATTTCACCCTGTATTGCTGAGTTTAGGTCTTGATATAACTCGATACTTTGAGCGGTTGTTTTTGTTGTAATTAACTCCCTTAAGTCATAGAAATGCTTAGGTACACCCGTAAGTATAGTTTCTTTCCTTCCTTTTCTTGATTTGTTTGTTTGTATTTCTTTTAGTGCCTCAGACATCTTCCAATAAACAGGAGACTCAAGATAAATAACGTTATGTAATTTTTGAGTTTCATCAATGCTTTTTTTATCAAGAGTGAGATTAAGATTTTCATTTGTAATCTTTACTTTGCCAAGTGTTCCAAGGTCAAAATCAATACTTTTTTCATTAGGGAAGTGAAAGTTTTTTAACTCTGTAAGACTAGATACTTGAAAATTTTCTTTTAAATCTTGTGTTATGTGCTCTGTAATGCCTGAAGAGATGCAGTCAAGTGGGGACTCCGTAAGTTTAGCTAATTCGTTGAGTGCTTTTTGAAACAGGTCAAAATACCCAGCGAGTGCTCCAAATTTTTCTTTTTTAGAGATGACTTTAAATAATTTTTTGTAAAGAGCATCAACGTTAGTAATGTGCTCTTTTAATTGGTGAGTTATTAGTAGTTGATCCGAAAATGTATTTGTTCCAAATGACTTGTTTATTTCAAGGTTTAGAATTTCGATTTTTTGGGATAAAGCATAAATTAATACCCTTTCATCCTTACTTGAGCGAGAGTTAGCTTTAGGGAAATATTCAGAAAAGAAATTTAATGTATCAAGATTTTTGTAGGCGCTATTTGATATGTGATCTTTATTAATAGCATTAAATAAGCTATACAGTGATTTAGTAACAAAGCTTTTCCCCGATGAATTTTTTCCTGCAATAACAGTAAACGGGCGTATCTTTAGGTCAGCTTGACTAATTTTTCCTATATTTTTTATGCTAATATCAAATTGCATTGATGATTATTCCATTTAGGTTATATGTTTTTAACTACGGTATTATAAATCTGGAATTTACAGTGTGCCAAAAAAATTTACAGTTGATCTTAGAAATAAAGAAATAGGAAATAAAGGGGACGCTACCCTTTTTCTACAATAAAAAATCAAAATAAAAGAATAAAAGGGTAGCGTCCCCTTATATAAGTGGTTTTTCACGCGCATCAATGGCGGTTGAATCTCGTGAGTTGTGACCAACGATTTCACCTTGGTAGTGTTTTTTAATGAAGCTCTCATGAACACGTTCGGGGAGTTGTGATTTAG
>JAQRMR010000006.1 GCA_028599115.1 Methyloprofundus sp. | reverse complement strand
AGATTTTTTTGCGTCAGCATAAAAAACGTAACGCGACAGGTCTCTACGGATTATCATATTCCAAAAATGCAGGCTAAAGCCAGCGTTCCAGCCATTACTCTTTGAAGTTAATGGTGTTATTTCACATACCGCGAATTCAAGCAACTAAAGCAACACCCTGTGATTTATTTATTAAGCGTATGATTAATCAATACTATAATAATGAGTTTAATAGCATGATTACAGCTAATGAGCCGCGGTAAAATACTTATTTTTTATTGTATAATGGTCTGAACATCAAGGAGTAGTTTATGAAAGATTTTAACAATGAAGTAACTAATGAAAATCTAACACAAAAAGACATAGTGCAGTTATTGTTGCATAACGCTCAACATATGGTTACAAGGGAAGAGTTAAAATCAGATATAAAAGAACTAAAAGATGATATAAAACAAGATATACTAAAAGTAGAAGATAAAATATTAAAAGTAGAATCATCTTTAAAGCAAGATATATCAAGAGTAGAGGATAAAATATCAAGATTAGAGGATAAGATATCAAGATTAGAGGATAAGATATCAAAAGTAGATGCAAAATTTGATAAAATACAATGGCTAATAATAGCGACTATGTTTACCGTTCTTTTTAAAGACTATATCTTTTCTTTTATTCAGACTGTGCCTGTACCATAAAAAAAGGAATAATTGGGGCAGAGTCAATGCCAGTAAGTTAAACCTAACTAATTGATTATATTAAGTTAAATAGCCTTAAAATCGACTATTTTTTCGTAAAATGAAAAAAAGTAAAAATCTGGAAGGCTTGAATTACCTAGGGTTGTCAAAAAAGCCTCTAAAATAAATTTTATTTTTAAACCATAAAAATGCATAAATATTAATAGCTTGACGCGTAGGTTGGGGTGAGGCACGAACCCCAACAATGTTGGGTTATATTTGCGCCGTACCTTTTCTATTGTATGCTGATTCATAACTTCCAGTAGGCGAAGGGGATTATTTAGGGTTTAAATAGCCGTGTTCTCTGAACCATTGCACTGAATCACGATAAGCCTCTTTAACAGGTGTTGGTTTTAAGCCAAGCTCTGATACAGCTTTTGCATTAGAGCCATATTTTCCACAGTTAAGTAAGCGAATCGAGTGGTAATTAAAGCGCGGGTAAACATGCGGGAAGAATTTGCGTTCTATCCAGTCTTTAATAATGGCAACATTTTGCATAATAAAGGTAGGAATAACTAGCCAAGGTTTTTTAACACCGGTAAATTCTTCTAGCCATTCTAATGTTTCGTTGATGGTATGTTGTTCGCCGGTCAATAAATAGCGTTCGCCAATCACGCCTTTTTCCATTGCTAAAAGATGGCCTTGTACAACATCTTGTACGGGAACAAAGTCAAAGCCCCCCGGTACAGAACCGCGCATTTTTCCTTGGGCAAATTCAATAATCGTTTTACCTAATAAAGAGGGCATAAAATCCCAAGGGCCAACGATGCCTGATGGATTAACAATCACAGCGGGCAAGCCACGAGAAATTTCTTTATAAACCTCTAATTCAGAAAAAGTTTTAGAGATTTCATAATCCGTGGTCATTTCATAAGGGCTAACAGCCCATTTTTCATTCGATGCGCCATCAGGGTTATTGCCAACAGCACCAAAAGAGCTACAATGCACCACTTTTTTAACGCCTTCTGCCAAGCAGGTTTGCATTAAATGTCGTGTTCCCAGTACGTTGACATCATAAAGCTCTTTACGATCGCCATCACGGATGCTAACAAAAGCGGCGCAATGATAAACATAATCACAGCCTTTTACGGCATCAATAATTGACTGTTTATCACGTAAGTCGCCAAATGCTTGCTCAACATCTAAACCTTGAATGGCAAGATTTTCACTTTTTGTACGAATAAAAACGCGGACTTTTTCACCGCGATTTAATAAGGCGCGAACTAAGTTCGCACCCAAATGACCGGATGCTCCGGTAACTAAAGTGGTCATAAACCAGCGTCTTCTTTTTCTTCTAGCATTTTATTATAATCACGCAGTTCTTTTTTAGTTAAGCCAGCACCTGTAAAGACATAGCGTTCTTTAGCTTCTTTTTGTTTCTTTTTACGCAAAGCTTCGGTATGTACGTACTGCTCCCATTTCTCGATACTCATTTTTTGGAATTCAGCCACAATAGGGTTAAATTCTAAATGTTGAATATCAGGGTGGCGCTCTTGGCCAAGCATTTCTTCTGCTAAGATGTAAGTGTCTTCGCCTAATAAAGGAATAATATAAAATTTATTCGCAAGGGCAATGACTGTTTTACGTAAGAATTTAGGAACAGGTTTGTTAATAAATGGGATTTCTAAAGGGCCCAATAAAAACACAAAAAAGCAGCGTGTGTGATTTTCATCAATTGGTGTCATAAACAACCAATGCAGATATTTATCCGCGGTATTAGAACCTTGGTAAGGGTATTGATACCAAAGTGTCATATCCTCTAAACCTTCTCCTTTTTTCTCACCGGCTGTTTTAACGGCGCTACTTTGGCTCATATCTGTTTCGTAATCAATCCAGATGGTATCGCCTTCACGACGAGAACCTAATAGGTGAGGGTTGGTAAAAGGTTTGAATTTACGGTGTAAAAATGCATGATTAAAATCACAAACATTTTCTAGCATCATGCTGTAGTGCGCATCAAGTTTGACATCAATAGGAATAAATTCCCATGGATTTTCTTGGTCTAACTGCGGAATGGCAGGGATTTTAACTTCTTCTGAAAGCTCAGGGTCACCAGGGAATACCCAAATTAAGCCGTATTTTTCTTGCACTGGGTAAGCGTTAATTTTGATATTCGGTAGTTCGTTTTTACCTTTGCCTTTACCTAATTCATGAGAAATACCGGTACATTTACCACAGCCATCAAAATTCCAACCATGGTATTGGCAGATAATCTCTTCACCTTCAACAATACCCGATGATAGGCGTAATTGACGGTGAGGGCAGCGATTTTCTATCGCATTAACTTTACCGCTTTCGCCACGAAAAAGAGCAATCGGGCTTTTCCAGAAAATAACCTCAAGTGAAGCACCTTTTTTGAGGTTTTTGCTTTCTTCCATTGCATACCAGTAGTTACCGCTTTGCCCCATTGTGCGGACAAGTTCCCTGCGAGATTTTGGTTTTTTCTTTTCTTCTTCGGTGCTCATAAAGGCCTCATGAATATAAGTTATTTTAGTGTGGTTATTATATCAGATTATCTTTCAATGTTATTTATTGAACATTGCGATGCGTATCATGACTAAAAAACCTTTTATTTTAGTTGTTAGACTAGGCTCGGCGCGAATTTTCTCATGTCCAGGGAGTGGGTGGCCTTTTGCTAATTTACCAATTTTTTCTTTAACGGCAGGGTCTAATTTTCCCGCAGCTGCTAATTCAAAAAATAGTGCCTTGGTATTACCTAAATCAAAGAAGTCTCTTTGCCATTCCCATTTATAATCGCCTCCGTAGCGAAACCAAGAGCCGCCTACGCCTTCAACCATATAGTCAGTGCCATCTTCGCGTTTAGCAGGAGCGACTTGATCCCATAAGCCAATAACCTCACCTTGTTTTTCATCAATAAGAATGCGGTGGTATGGGTATTTCCATTGCTCAAAGCCTTCCATTTGCTCGCCAAGCGCCCATTTTTCAATCTCTTCTCTGTTATGAGCGACAAATTCTTCATTAGGTCCAATATTCCAGCGGTATTGCGCATCATCAGTGTACATTGCGCCCAAATGTTTTGGCCAGTCACCATCTTTTTCGGCTTGGCGGTTAGCTTCTAGCCAGCGTTCAACCATTTCTTCTAATTCAGCTCTTGAGTAGGCTGCCATATTTATTCCTTATTTTTTTATAATTTTAATTGCACTTGTTGGGCAATATTTTGCAGCATTTTGTGCTTTTTTAAGTAACGCGTTGTCAGGCGAATCTTGTAGAACAGTTAATTTACCTTTGTCATTGACTTGAAAAATTTCAGCTGCTTCAGCCATGCAATTTGCATGACCCTGGCAAAAATCCATATCCACTTCTACTTTAAATGAATTGGTATTGCTTACTTTGGCTTCAGTGGATGATTGTTTTGTGTTGCTTGTTTCTGCACTTGCAGTTGATCGTTTTGTGTAGCGAACCATGCAAGGAGAGGCGGGCTGGACAACCATTTCTTTGTAGTTATCGATATAGCTGTCAGCTGGGTTAACTAATTCAAATTTATACCGGCGTAATAAGATCGCGTGAATCGCTTTTAATTGCAGCATGGCAAAGGCGTTACCACTGCATTTATGTCGGCCCCCACCAAAAGCAACCCAGCTAAATGGCGTAGCATCTTCTTGACGTTCTTCTGTGAAACGGTCTGGGTCAAATTTATCAGGATTCGGGAAAATTTCAGGAATACGATGAGACACACGCGGAGAAACGCAGACATATTTACCCGCTTTAATCAGGTAATCTTTAAATGGTAAGTCTTTCGCTACTTTTCGGATAAGAAATATCAGCGGTGGGTGTAAACGTAAGACTTCTTTAATCACACGCTCAAATACAGGAATGCTACGTAAAGACTCAAAAGTCACATCACCATTTTCACCGTATAAGTCATCAAATTCCTTTAATATTTGTTCGTAGCTGTCAGGATTACGTGCTAATTCTAAAGCAATCCAAGTCGCTGTTCCTGCTGTTGTATGATGCCCTGCAAATAAAGTACCAATCAACATACCGGTAATTTCATGAGGTGACAATGCACTGCCATCTTCGTAGCGCGTATCAATTAACATTTGGAAAGCGTCGTCGCTTTTTTCAGTTTTTTTAGCGCGTTTTTCAATGATACCGGTAACTAATTCTTGTAAACGAATACGTGCTTTGTCGCGGCGGCGTAAAACAGGAATCGGTAAATTAGGAAAGATAAAAGCAATTGGAGCCATGCCTTTTTCTAAGGCGTGATAAAGCTCGGCAAATTCTTCATTTAATTCATAACGGAATTCATCACCTAATAAACAATGACTAGAGGTATAAATAGTTAATTGCTTCATAAACTCAAGTAAATCAACTTCTCCAGCATCGCCCCAATCTTTAATGGCTTCTTCAACCTCTTGAACAATAACCTTTGAGTAAGTACGCATTGGTTTATCGCGCAATACGGGCATCAGCATTTTTAATTGCTGATCTTTAATATGAGGTGGCGCATCAAAAACAACACCTTTACCAAAGATGGGGGTCATTACTTTATAGGCTTCATTTTGGTCTAACTGTGCATCCGGTGCGCGAAAGAATGCTTCGTTCCCTTCAGGGCCTGTTAGTAGCACCATTTCTTGGTGAAACATGCGGAATTCACCAATTTCACCTAGCTTAGCTCTTAGCTTCATCATGTAATCAAAAGGATTTTTACCAAAATCTACCATATGTCCAATAATAGGGAGTGCGCCTGGCATTTTTGGGGGGGCTTTCTGAGGAGTGCTAGAGTTTGCTGACATAAGTGAGGTGCCTTTGTAAGTTCATTGTATTTTATCGAGCTTCAACTAAATACGGTAAATAAATGATAGGAATTTTTCATTTTACGCTCTGAATAAGCAATGTACAAAGAAATATTGTATACCTCTGCTAGGTAAGGCTTTATTTAATAGGGAGTGGTTTGCATGAGGAATCAAGAGAATAATGTAATTTTGACTTGATCGGTAGCGATAGACGCGTAGAATTTAAACAAAATTTATAGTGCTACCTAAAGGAAGCTCTGATTAAGTCCATACTTTTTAGCTTGTTAAAACAGCCGCTACTTCCCTCGAAGATCGACGCAATAGAATACTATTACAGCTCATTTAGTGAAGGGTATCGACAGTTTTTTCTACGCTTTGGCTAATCAACTTAACCAGAGGTTCCTTAAGCGAATAAAAGTATCAGCTGATTTTAAAAGCCTTAACAGTTAAAGGAGAAGGGCGTGGAACAAGATTATTTTGCAAAGAGAAAAAAGAAATTCTTAATACAGTCATATATTTGGTTTACATTTTTGGCAGCTCTCAGTTATTTTTTACCCAGTGTGATGATTTTTTATGTGCTTTGTGGTGTTTATGATGTCAGTCGAAATAATAATATAGACAGGCGTATGTTGTATCGGTACTTTTTTGGTAATGGGGTACCAACATGGGCATTATCACCGTTTAATATTTTAATGGATTTATTAACCCTACCTTTTATCAATAAAAAAAGTGTATCAGCTAGGGGATTTGCCTGATGATTGTCAGAATGAGGTGAAGCAAATTATTGATGCAGTTGTATCAGAAAATGTGGTGGATGAGTTATCTAGCCGCGCAGAAAAAGAAAGACGCAGTATGATCTTCTTTAAATGGTACGGTAATAATATTGATAATTTTTATAACGTACCGACTTTTCATCAAGATTATAAATATATTAAAACCATTGGTATTTCTACTTTTAATAAAAGTGAATCAACAGATGAGCATTATGGCCCATTACGTACAACAATAAGAGTGCTTTACAATATCAATGATATTACTAGCAAAGACTCCTATATAAAAGTACGTGATGTTGAAAACCGCTGGTGTGAGAAAAAAATGTTTATTTTTGATGATACTTTATCGCATCAATCATTTAATGAGACAGATGAGCCGCGGTATGTTTTATTTGTAGATATTGTGCGTCCGAGTAAGTGTCATTTTATAATGGAAATGTGGGTTAAGTTTATTGCCGTGATTATGCAAAAAATGAATCATATTTTTTACAGTAGCTGGGTGCCATTGAAATAAATTTGTTGTCAGAGTTGCGACAATTTGTCGCGTGACGAATGCAATTTTCTCAAAAGCGTAACTGTGAGCAAAATACCAATCACTTTATTTTTTACTTGTTATTAATAAAAATGGAACACGATTACCTGTTAAAATTACGCCAACACCCAACTTGGCGACTGCTTTGTGTGGATAACGCGCCACTCATTATCAGCTTTTTTTACCGCGCCTTTATCCAACCCAATTGCAGATCTTTAAAACAAAGTGAAATTACTGAAAAGTTAGAAGACAGCTTATTTCATCTACGGCAGATTCATAAAAACAAATACCCTAAAACAGCTAAAGCCTATTTAACTGACTGGGCAAATGGCGATAATGCTTTTTTGCGTAAATATTATTCAGAAAACAGCGATGAAGCCGAGTTTGATTTAACCCCAGCCAGTGAGAAATCAATTGAATGGCTACGTAGCTTAGAGCAAAAGCAGTTTATCGGTACTGAATCAAGACTATTAACTGTTTTTGAACTGTTAGAAACGATCTTAAAAACCACACAAACAGACCCCCAGCAACGGATCAGTGAATTAGAAGCACAAAAGATAGAAATTGATGCAGAAATAGCTCGCCTACAGCAGGGTGAAGTGATGAGCTATGACCCAAGACAAGTGAAAGAGAGGTTTTATCAACTAGAAGAAACATCACGTAGCTTGCTAATGGACTTTAGACAGGTGGAAGAAAATTTCCGCCAATTAGATAAAAGTACCCGAGAAAAAATCACCACCAGTGATAAGCAAAAAGGTGATTTACTGGATGATATTTTTGGTGAACAAGATGAAATTGGTGATTCTGATCAAGGCAAAAGTTTTCAGGCTTTTTGGGGTTTGTTAATGTCGCCCGCCAAACAAGAACAGTTTAACGATTTAATCCAGCAAGTCTTGGCTTTAGAAGAAGTTAAAAGCTGTGAACCTGATGAATTATTACCTAAAATGAAATATCACTTGTTAGAAGCAGGTGAAAAAGTACAACGGACTAGCTCCAGCCTAGTCGAACAATTAAGACGTTATTTAGATGATCAAGTCTGGTTAGAAAATAAACGTATTATGTCGATTATTCACGAAGTAGAAAAATCAGCTATTGAGATTAAACAAACCCCACCGAAAGACAAAGACTTTACTTTTTTAGATGATATTAAAGCCCCAATAGAATTACCCGTCTCAAGAGCTTTGTTTAGACCCCCAAGTCGCCCACAAATATCTACGGAAAAACTAACCACAGGTGCAGCCGAGTTTAATAGTGATTTACTTTACAGCCAGCATTATGTGGATATAGAAATGTTACAAGCAAGGATTGCAAGAGAGTTACAAAATAAATCTCAAATAACTTTAGTAGAAATATGCCAGCAACATCCACTGGAAAAAGGTTTAAGTGAATTAATTGCCTATATGAATATTGCTTGTCAAGATAATAGTGATGCTTTGATTGATAGTGATAAGGAAGTGGAGATTAGCTGGGTTAATGAGAAAGGGGCAGGGAAGTCAATTCGGATGCCTAGTGTTATTTTTACGAGACATTAATTAGAGATGCCCTTAAAATAAACTAAGGATGATAGAGAGTAATATAGTGCTATCGTTGTTATTTTTTCCATCTCCCTAAGTGTAATTAAACCTAAAAAATAGTATGACCGAAGACGAGCACCAACCCAATCTCTCCCCAGTAATAATCCACTTACTTAAAGGCATTTTATTTAGAACTCAGCAGCCGCAACTCTGGAATGATTTATTAGAATTACAAGCACAAGTATTAGATTATGTAAAAATCATCGGTCTAAACTTGGAAATTGATGATGTAGAAGGCTATGCCTGGCTCACACAAACCCTTGCTGATGAGGATGAAAAAGATCCATTACCCCGATTAATTGCCCGTCGCCCCTTAAGTTACCCAATTAGTTTGCTCTGCGTATTATTACGCAAAAAAATGGCTGAAGCAGATAGTTCAGGCGCAGAAACACGGGTGATTGTATCTCGTGATGAACTAGTCAATACCATGCTGGTGTTTATGCCAGAAAAAAGTAATGAAGCGCAAATTTCCGCCTCTATCAATGCCACAATTAATAAAGTGTTGGAATTGGGTTTTTTACGTAAATTAAAAAACGATAATGAAAACCTGGAGATTCAGCGCATTATTATTGCTCTGGTCGATGCCAACTGGACAGCGGACTTTAACGAAAAACTACAAACTTATAAAGAATATGCAAAATCAACAACTTGAAATGGAATTTATTAGCGATGATAAGTTGGTGGGGTTTAGGTTACAACGTTTTGAACTGTTAAACTGGGGGACGTTTGATAAGCATATCTGGAAAGTTTCTCCTGATGGTGAAAATGCTTTATTAACGGGGGATATTGGTTCAGGTAAATCGACAGTAGTGGATGCCTTAACCACTTTATTAGTTCCCAGCCAAAAGATTACTTATAACAAAGCAGCGGGTGCAGAAGGAAAGGAGCGGAACCTTAACTCTTATGTGCGTGGTCACTATAAGAGTGAAAAAGATGCAGAAAATCTATCCGCTAAACAGGTGGCCTTAAGGGATAATAATAACTACAGTGTGTTATTAGGTCATTTTTATAATTCAGGTTATGACAGCCATGTCACCATTGCTCAAGTATTCTGGTGTAAGGAAGATCAAAACCAGCCAGCTCGTTTTTATTGTTTAAGTGCTGAGCCATTAAATATTGCTGAACATTTTTCTCAGTTCGGACATGATATTCTGGATTTAAAAAAACGCTTAAAACGCAGAAATCACCTACAGGTATTTGATTCTTTTAAAGACTATTCGGCTGAGTTTCGCCGCCATTTAGGGATACAAAGTGAGCAAGCTTTAGAGCTTTTGTATCAAACTGTTTCTATGAAAGCGGTAGGGAATCTGACGGAGTTTGTACGCACACATATGCTGGAAGCACCGCCTGTACAAGAACGGATTACTTCAATTTGTCGTGAATTTGAGAATCTAAACCACGCACATGAAGCCGTATTAAAAGCTAAAGATCAGTTAAGTTTATTAAAGCCGATGTTAGTCGATTATGCGAGTTATCAAACGATTGATCAGCAGTTTAATGAGAAGACTCGTTGTCGTGAAGCCTTAGATGCTTTTTTTGCTCAGCATAAGACAGAGTTGCTTAATTTACGTATTGAAAAACGAGAAGTTGAGCTAGAAAAACAACAAGCACGCTTAGAACGTCAAAATGCAGCATTAGCTGAATCCCGAGTCGCTCAACATCATCTTAAACAAAGTATTGAAGATAATGGTGGACGACGCTTAGATGAAATTACCCTCGAAGTGAGCAGGCTAGAATCCAGCCAACAGACTAAAAAACAGCAAGCGGCCCGTTATCATAGTTTTTGTGATCAACTGGATTTAGATCCTGCGCATGATAGTGACAGCTTTCTTGATAATCGCTTACAAGCTGATCATAGACAAAAGTTAATTGAAGAAAAGCAAACGGAAGTTGATAAACAGAAAATTGATACCACCATTGAAGTTAATGAGCATAAACAACAGCAGCAGCAATTACAGGAAGAAATTAGTTCATTAAAAAAGCGCCAAAGTAATATCCCGCTTAATAATTTGCGTATTCGGCAACAAATGGCAGAAACCATTGGTGTAGCCGCAGAAGAATTACCCTTTATTGGTGAATTATTAAAAGTAGATGAAACCGAACAAGTCTGGGAAGGGGCAATTGAACGGGTGATGCATAATTTTGGACTGAGTTTGTTGGTCTCAGAACAGCATTATCAGAAAGTCGCGCATTATGTAGAAAAAACGCATTTAAAAGGTCGCCTGGTTTATTTTAGAGTGGATCCGCAACAAACAGGGCGCTTTGAAACACCTGTCGCTAACTCTTTATTTCATAAAATACGGATTAAAAATGATAGTGAGTTTTATGATTGGTTGGTAAAAGAAATTGCTAAGCGTTTTGATTATTATTGTGCAGAATCATTGGATGATTTTAGACGACAACCCAAAGCCATCAGTCAACAAGGTCAGGTTAAAAGTAGTGCCTCTCGTCATGAAAAAGATGATCGTCATGCCATTAATGATCGTTCACGTTTTATTTTAGGCTGGGATAATAAAGCCAAAATAGCAGCTTTACAGCAAACCTTAAAAACGGTTCAAAATGCTGGATTAGCATGTATGACTAGACTAGGTGAATTAGATAAACAATATAAAACGTTAACTACACAGCGAGATAAAGCGCGTGATTTACTTAATATTGAACAGTTTGAAGAGATTGACTGGAAAACAATTAGTTTAAATATTGATAAATTACTGGATGAAAAAAAGCAGATTGAGCAACAGTCAGATATTTTAAAACATCTACAGCAACAACTAGAACAAAGTATTGCTCAATTGAGTGTGTTGGAAGATAAAATCAGTGTATTAATTAAAGATGGCGGTAAGTTAGAAGCGCAGATAGAAGAGGATAAGCAGCAGTTACAAGTTAATCAATTAATGGTTGAGCAGTTAGAGGTAACAGAACGTGATTTTAGTTTTCCTAAGTTAAGGCAAATGCAGCCAAACGCCTTACCAGCAGTCACATTGACTCTTGCTACGGCTAGTGACCATTGCAGCACTATGCGTAAATGGCTACAAAATCAGTTAAATGCAGAGTCTCAAAAGATTCAACGCTTAAATGATAAAGTGCTGTCTCAAATGCTGGCTTATAAAACTAAATATACATTGGAAAGCCGTGATTTAGACGTGTCATTACAATCGGCTTTTGAATTTGGAGAAATGCTAGACAAGCTAGAGCAAGAAGATTTACCTCGACATGAAAAGCGCTTTCATCAAATGCTAAAAGAAGGCACCATTCAAAAAATCGCCATGTTTCAAGCCAATCTGGATAAAGAACGTCAGGAAATTGAAGAAAAACTGGAGAAGATTAATCTATCTTTAAATGCTATTGATTACAATACAGGGACATACATTACCTTAGTTTCTGAACGCAGCAAAGATATTGATATTAGAAGCTTTCAGCAAGATTTACGCGCCTGTTTATCTGATACTCTGGGCGGGGATGATGACTTATATGATGAAAGTAAATTCCATCAAGTAAAGAAGTTGATAGACCGTTTCAGTGGCAGGGAAGGTTTAACTGAAGTGGATAAAAAATGGACACGTAAAGTGACTGATGTACGAAACTGGTTTTTATTTTCCGCATCAGAACGCTGGCGCGAAGATGAGCAAGAAAAAGAATATTATTCTGATTCAGCAGGTAAATCAGGCGGGCAAAAAGAAAAATTGGCGTACACTATTTTAGCTTCAGCATTAGCTTATCAATTCGGTTTAGAATGGGGTGAAAGTCAATCCAAAAGTTTCCGTTTTGTCATGATTGATGAAGCTTTTGGTCGAGGTTCTGATGATTCTGCGCGATATGGTCTGGAGTTGTTTAGCAAATTGAATTTACAGCTATTAATTGTTACTCCTTTACAGAAAATTCATGTCATTGAAAATTATGTTAAAAGTGTCAACCTAGTGCATAACGAGGGGGGTAAAAACTCAATGTTAAGGAATTTAACGATAGAGGAATACCGTAAAGAAAAACAGTGTAGGGATTTTGAATAAAAAGTAAATATTAATCGTTCCTAAGTTTTTGCATATAACGCCTTTTCCCTTGAGGGGGGAGGTAGCTACACAAGTTTTTGAAAACAACCCAAACTTAGGGACCTTAAGCCCTCGCCCGAAGAGGGGAGAAGGTTGGGGTGATTAATAACTTTTTGATAAAAAATCAAACATGATTAGCTGTTAAAGCTTATGGAACAATTAATAATATCCCCCGCAAATTTAAAACAACAAGCTCTAAAGATTTGGAAACGAGGTGATTTTCATCGTTCATACTTGCAAAATATTAACTATTTCCCTTTGCAAATACCGATAAAAAACATCTCTGCCAAGAATTTATTGGCTAACTTTGGTGAACTGCAAGAAGCTATTTATATGCTGCGCCAAGATAGTAATAAACACGGTTATGCAATTGTTGATAAAGTCATCACTCATCGTCAGCTGGGTGAGCAAACAATTCCCGCCACGATTGTTTTTAATACAGAAGCTATTTTTCTAAGCTATTTAGCTAAAACAACAGAATTTAGTCAATTCAAATCATTGGCTCAACAAACAATTCAGCAGCATAAATTATTAAAAGATTGGATCATTCGCTATCCTTTTAAGATAATGAAATATGTGGATGTTTGGTTAAAACTGTTAAAGGTTTGCCTTTATTTTAATAATAACCCACAACCTAATTGTTATATCCGACAGTTAGATATTAAAGGGGTTGATAGTAAGTTTATTGAACAACATAAAGGGATATTAAATGAACTATTACCTTTAATATTAACAGAACAGGATTATCATCAAGACATTACGGGGTTAAATAATCATGGCTTTGAGCGTCGGTATGGCCTGTTATATGATCAGCCTTTGATTCGGTTACGAATATTGGATAGTGAACTTGCTATTCAAGGTTTAACGGATTTAACACTCACAGTAGATGAATTTAAGCTGTTAAATATTGACACTAAAACTGTATTTATCGCAGAAAATAAAGTTAATGGACTGGCTTTCCCTAACTACCCAAAAGCCATTGTGATTTTTGGTTTAGGCTATAGTGTTAATTTACTGGCTAATGCTAAATGTTTGCATAATAATGATTTGTATTATTGGGGGGATATAGATACTCATGGTTTTGCTATTTTATCTCGACTAAGACAATATTACCCTCAAGTACAATCCTTGTTGATGGACCAACAAACTTTAGAGAAATTTTCTGAACTGGCTGTTTATGAGTCTTTGGGAAAATCTGAGCAAAAAGCGGTTTCTCATCTGACTGATAAAGAGAATACACTGTATCAACAGCTACAAAAGAGCTTGCTTCGTTTAGAACAAGAAAGAATAAGTTTTCTTTATTTACAAGAGCATTTAAATTGGCTGAAATAAGGTTTTATAAGGCAATTTTTGCTAAATACTATAAATCAATGGCTTATAAAAATATGATAAAGTTGAAGAACTTGGTAAAAACAATAGTAACGTCTCATTATCAACGGGTACTGGAACGCAGCTCTTTAGCCAGCCGCTGAATCAATGCAGGCTAAAGACCTGTGTTCCATTTATTCATGAGAGGGAAATGTGGGTTAAGTTTATCGTCGTGATTATGCAAAAAATGAATCATATTTTTTACAGTAGCTGGGGGCATTGAAATAAATTTGTTGTTAGAGATGCGACAATTTGTCGCGTGACAATATGCCACATTTTCAAAAGCTTAGGAGGGTGTAAAATGCTTGCAACTCCTAAATAAACAAACGGCCTCCAAAACCAAATTGTTTGAGTTCTTACCATGCACTTGACTATCACCAAACTAGTCTAAGTGCATTTTTTTTGCCTGAAATATTTCTATAGTAAACAGTGGGTTTTGGTAAGTTATTGATATTTATATGTATCATCTTGTTCATCATTGACAAAATAGCACTAGGCAGTATAATTGTTGGTTAATTTTGATTTGGGCGTGGAAGGCCTGATCAGTAAAGATATTTATTTTTTATAGAAGTAGGAAGCTATCTAATGAGTCATACCTTATATGAAGCAAACTCACAGCGCGTTCAGCGTTGCGAATTAGCCGTTCCAGGATCTAGCCCAGAAATGTTTGAAAAAGCATTGAATAGTGGCGTAGATGTTATTTTTCTTGATCTTGAAGATGCCGTTGCACCAGATGATAAATTGCAGGCACGTAAAAATGTTATCAAAGCAATTAACGAATTGGACTGGGCGGGTAAAGGTATTACAGTTTCCATCCGTATTAATGGCTTAGATACACAGTATATGGTTCGTGATGTTGTTGATTTAGTTGAGCAATGTGGCGAAAAAATCGATACGATTTTGATCCCTAAAGTGGGTGTTTATAGTGATGTTTATATGGTTGAATCCATGTTGAATCAACTAGAAATGCAACAAGGTATGACGAAGAAAATCGGTATTGAATGTTTAATTGAAACTGCATTAGGCATGGCCAATGTAGAAGATATTGCGAAACAAGGTTCAATTGGTGGTCGTTTAGAAGCGCTACATTTTGGTGTTGCAGATTACGCTGCAAGTAACCGTGCAAGAACAACCAATATTGGTGGCTTAAACCCTGATTACCCAGGCGATCAATGGCATTTTGCAATCAGCCGTATGACGGTTGCTTGTCGTGCGTATGGGTTACGTGCTATTGATGGGCCTTTTGGCGATATTAAAGATCCTGATGGATTTAAAGATGCAGCAAAAAGAGCAGCAGCTTTAGGTTGTGAAGGTAAATGGGCGATCCATCCATCACAAATTGCTTTAGCAAATGAAGTATTCACACCACCTGCGTCTGAAGTTGAAAAAGCTAAACGTATTTTAGAAGCATTAAAAGAAGCGGCAGCACAAGGTAAAGGTGCGGCAGCATTAGATGGGCGTTTAATTGACGCAGCATCTGAAAAAATGGCAAATAATGTTGTGAAAACAGCAGAAGCGATTGCTGCAAGAGCTTAAAAAAGTAAACAGTATTAAGAAAAGGTCGCCTTGTGCGGCCTTTTTTGTATTTTAATTTTATTCAGTTTTAGAGGGGATGCTATGGATATTCATGAGTATCAAGCAAAAGAAATACTAGAAGGTTATGGCGTAAAAATTGCCGAAGGTGGTTTAGCATATAGCCCAGAAGAAGCAGTACAACGCATGCGTGAAATTGGCGGTAGTGTTTGGGCGGTTAAGGCGCAGATCCATTCTGGTGCACGTGGTAAAGCAGGTGGCGTTAAAATTTGTTTTTCTCATGAAGAAGTAGAAGCGGCAGCAGAAAGCATGCTGGGTAAACGCTTAGTCACTCACCAAACAGGCCCTGAAGGTAAAGTTTGTTCGCGCCTTTATATAGAAGCAGGAACTGATATAGCAAAAGAGCTTTACTTCAGCTTTTTAGTTGATCGTGCTGAAGAACGTATCGTTATGGTCGGTTCTGCACAAGGCGGCATGGAAATTGAAGAGCTTGCAGAAAATAACCCTGACGCGATTAAAAAAATCTACATAGACCCGGCGGTGGGTTTATTGGATTTCCAAGCGCGTGAAATGGCGTTTGAATTAGGTTTAGAAGCAACCCAAATCAGCCATGCGGTTAAGTTCATTCATGGATGTTACCGTGCAATGCGTGAATTAGACGCAAATATGCTGGAAATTAACCCATTAGTGGTGACTAAAGCAGGTGAGCTTATTACCTTAGATGCGAAAATGGGCTTTGATGATAACGCGTTATTCCGTCGTCACTCAGTCGCTGAATTACGTGATAAAACTCAAGAGCACCCACAAGAAATGGCTGCTGCTGATCGTGGTTTAAGCTATGTAGGTTTAGACGGTGATATTGGTTGCATGATTAATGGTGCTGGCCTCGCGATGGCAACCATGGATATGATTAAATTAGCAGGCGGTGAGCCGGCTAACTTTTTAGATGTTGGTGGTGGTGCATCAGCAGAGCGAACTGAAAAAGCATTCCGTTTAGTATTGGCAGATAAAGGCGTTAAAGCAATGCTGGTTAATATCTTCGCGGGTATTAATCGTTGTGATTGGATAGCAGAAGGTGTTGTGCAAGCTGTTAAAAAGATTGATATGAACATTCCTTTAATTGTACGTTTATCAGGTACTAACGTAGAGGAAGGGCGTAAGATTATTGCAGAAAGTGGCCTGCCTATTATTACCGCAACAACACTTGCAGAAGCAGCAGAAAAAGCCGTGCAAGCACGTAATGAGCAAGTAGCAAAAGAAGGAGTAGCATAATGGCGATTTTAATTAACAAAGATACGCGCATGATTGTGCAGGGCTTCACAGGGAAAATCGGAACTTTCCACGCACAAGATATGATCAACTACGGTTCTAATGTTGTTGGTGGTATTACGCCAGGAAAAGGCGGGCAAACGCATTTAGAACGTCCTGTTTTTAATACCGTACGTGAGTCAGTTGAGCAAGAAGGTGCGGAAGCGAGTATTATTTTTGTACCGCCAGCATTTGCAGCTGATTCTATTATGGAAGCAGCGGAAGCAGGTATTAAATATTGTGTCTCGATTACCGATGGTATTCCTACGCAAGATATGATGAAAGTAAAGCAATTCTTACGTAAATTTCCTAAAAAAGACCGTATGATTCTAACGGGACCAAACTGTGCAGGAACTATCACGCCAGGGCAGTCTATGCTAGGGATTATGCCGGGTCATATTTACCAATCAGGTGTTGTGGGTGTCGTGGGGCGTTCGGGTACTTTAGGTTATGAAGCTGCAGATCAAATGCGTGAATTAGGTATTGGTATCTCAACCTCAGTTGGTATTGGTGGTGATCCTATCAACGGTAGTTCGCATCGCGATATTTTCGAGAAATTCGAAGAAGATGATGAGACTAAATTGGTGTTAATGATTGGCGAAATCGGTGGGCCTCAAGAAGTGGAAGCTGGTGTTTATGCCGCGAAGCACATGAATAAGCCCGTTGTTGCTTATATTGCGGGTTTAACTGCACCTAAAGGTCGTCGCATGGGGCATGCTGGGGCGATTATTTCTTCAGCTGGCGAATCGGCTGCAGAAAAAGTAGAAATGTTACAAGACTTAGGCGTAACGATTGCACCAACACCTTCAGCAATGGGTGAAACAATCGCAAAAGTATTAGCGAAAATGTAAGTTACAAAGTACGCGAATATGCTTTTAAAAAGCCGCTTCTTGCCTTAGGTGAGAAGCGGCTTTTTTGTGTTGAGCTAGAGTTAAAGACGGCCGCTCCGATTAGCGACAGCGTAATCGGAGGAATGCTTTTTATTCTGGCGCAGTATTAAGGTACCCGAAGATATCTGAATTTTTTAGAAGTGCATATAATGCTTTTTCAATGTTTTAGTCACTTGCCAAACGCTTTTTAAGCCATCAGGGAAGATAACATAATCACCAGGTACGATAGTCACTGATTCGCCGCCATCTGGAGTGACAACAATTTCACCTTCTAAGATATACGAGCGTTCGTTTTTATTGTCAAAATCAAGACGAAATTCAGATACTGGGCAATCCCAAATATTCCAATCTGAAACGCCTAATTCTTTTAAACGTTCTTCGCTTAAATTTTTTTCAATGATAATTTCTGGCATAACATTCCTATACGGTGCGTTGTTAATAAAATAAATTTAAAACTCTAATCGCTATGAAAGCGAGGCGTCATCACAAAATGTGAGACACGGGGATAATAACAGAAACTCCAGTGATAATATGATGTAATTGATTCAATAAATTGAAGGGGAAGCACGTTTGGGTTGATGGCGTTTTTTTGTACGCTATTTTAAGTACTGGCTTTTATGGTTGCGGTTTAAAATTCGTTGCATTTCAGTGCTTAATTTTCACAAAGCAGCCTTTAATAAGTCCCAATCAAAAAACTCTCCAGGGTCAGTTTTGCGCTGTGGTGCAATGTCGCTGTGTCCGGTAATCGATTGCTTATTTAGTTTTGGGTAGTGTGTTATTAAACATTTAATAAGTTGAGTGAGTTGTTGATATTGTTTAGGTGTGTAGCTTGTTTTGTCCGTACCTTCAAGCTCTATACCGATAGAAAAGTCATTGCAAGCGGTGCGATTTTTATACTGAGATAATCCTGCGTGCCAGGCGCGTTTATTAAAAGGTACGTATTGAGTGATTTTGCCATTACGATCTATCAAGATATGGCTAGAGACTTTAAGTTCACAGATTGCTTTAAAGCTTGGGTGGTCTTTCGCTTGTAATTGATTGCAGAATAATTGCTTGATATGTGGGGTATTAAAGCATCCCTCAGGTAAGCTAATGCAATGAATAACAATCAGTGAGATATCCTGTTCATTGGGTCTATCGTCAAAATTGGGGGATTTAATTTGCGTAGCAGAAGTAAGTTGGTGTTGTTTTATTTCCATAAGAATCAAGTTTAAAATAAAGAGCTGATACAAGATGAGTTAGCAATAAAGAAAAAGTCTTACCTAATAGGTATTATATGGAATAATAGATACCGTAATTTACATACTTAAATATTTTTTAAAATTAAAGGGTGAGCAATGTTTGAATTTATAATTTTAGTCGCAATAGTGGGTGGTATTTGGTATTACTTTAACTCTCAGGAAGAAGGTTCTACTGACAATTCAGTTTCTGTTAAAGAAGTAAAAGAAGCGATTGTTGAGGTTGAAGAAAAAGTTGTTGCTGCCGTTGAAGATGTTGTTGAGAAAGTTAAGGTTGAGGAAGTAAAAGAAACGATTGTTGAGGTTGAGGAAAAGGTTGTTGCTGCTGTTGAAGATGTTGTTGAAAAAGTTAAAGTGGCAGTTGCTAAGCCAGTTGTAGAGCCAGTAAAAAGTCGATTTGTTGCGGGTATGCCGGAAGATTCGTCTTTAAAGCGTCATTACCAGCAGTTAGTTGCGGCTAACCAAGCGGCAAGTAACAGAATTCCTGAGGAGTCTACTTTACGTCGTCATTTTGTACAAAATTTAGTGAGTGTAGAAGAAGGTTTATTGGCAGGATCGCCAACTGACTCTACCTTAGTTCGTCATTACGAAGCGCAAGTGACAGATGCGGTTGTATCTAAGTTAGAAGCCTTAAAGTAAATGTCATATTAACGGCTTAAAGCGGTTTAAGCTTATTTGAGTTTTAAAAGGGTAGATTTTTAATCTATCCTTTTTTTTTGCTAGCTTATTTTGTTAAGCTATTGATGAATTTATCTATTTATAGAGATTGTTGTTTTATGAGTAAACTACCTGCGATTAATATTAAGCCCTTTCTTGAAGAAGATATAGGCAGTGGCGATTTAACAGCGCAAATTATTTCTGCTGGTCATGTAGCGAGTGCAACGGTCATTACCCGAGAAGGGATGTTATGCTGTGGGCAAGATTGGTTTAATGCTGTTTTTGCTGAGCTAGATGCTAAAGTGCAAATAACGTGGCAGTGTAAAGAAGGTGATTGGGTTGAGGAAGGAAGTGTTTTGTGTGTGTTACAAGGCTTGGCAAGGCCTTTATTAACAGGGGAGAGAACCGCTTTAAACCTGTTGCAAACTTTATCCGCAACAGCAACGCAATCTCGGTTATATGCGCAAGCTGTTTCTGGGACTCATTGTAAGGTTTTGGATACTAGAAAAACGATTCCAGGTTTGCGGGATGCGCAAAAATATGCGGTTGTTTGTGGCGGTTGCTATAACCACCGTATCGGTCTGTATGATGGTATTTTGATTAAGGAAAACCATATTATGGCAGCAGGTTCTATTGCTTTAGCTGTTGAAAAAGCAAAACAAATTGGCTCATCTTTGTTGGAGGTAGAGGTGGAGTCAATGGATGAATTAGATCAAGCGATTGCTGCTGAGCCAACGCGAATTATGCTGGATAATTTTTCTTTAGCTAGCTTGCGTGAGGCAGTTAAAAAAGTTGCTGGAAAAATCGAATTAGAAGCGTCAGGAAATATTACTTTAGATAGCATTCGCAGCGTGGCTGAAACAGGGGTTGATTATATTTCTATTGGGGCATTAACAAAAAGTGTGCAAGCGGTTGATTTGTCGATGCGCATTGATTTAGAGATGGGATAATGAAAGAAATAACTAAAGCATTAAAAAAATTAAATTCTGGGGTTGTACTGGTTGCCGTGGCGAGCGAGTCACATAAGGCGAATGCTTTTACTGCAGCTTGGGTGATGCAAGTTTCATTTAACCCAGTATTGTTGGCTATTAGTATTAACCCAGAGCATATTTCTTATGATATTTTTAAAGAAGGGCGGCGATGTACGGTTAATGTTTTAGCAGAATCGCAAATGGAGTTTGCTGCGCATTACGGGCAATCGGGTGTAGCTGATAAAATGTCATTAGGCACTTGGTTAGAATCCGATTCTGCTGTACCTGTTTTGCAAGAAGCTTTGGTCTCTTTTGAATGCCAGTGGCTTAATGAAGTGGCTGCTGGTGACCATCAAGTTGTTATTTGTGAAGTTATTGCGAGTAAAATACTGAATGAGGGTGTGGCTATGTTATATAGCGATACTGAAAATATGGATGGTAGTGCTGAATTAGTGGCGGAGATTAAATAGTAGAAGGTCAAGGGTATGAACCAAAAAAGGCGTTTAACAACTAGAGTTGCAGTTCCATTGTTAGCGGTAAGTATTCAGAGTAATGAATATGATATTAGTGGCCAAGCCCTTGATATTTCTTTAGGTGGTATTGCGATAAAATGCAGCACTTTTGATAGGGACCAAGTTACGCCAAAAGGAGACTATGTTCGTGAGGGTAAGCCTTTAGAAGTTAGTTTAGTGCTTAATTTGCCGGAAAATAAAAAAAGTAATTATGCGCTTAAAGCAAAGTGTCGTGTGGTTTATTCGCGTCGATTGACTCAGGATGAATGTCAGTTAGGTATGTATTTTCTTGAAATAGATGCGGTGGGTAAAGAGCATTTAATGAAATTTGTAGAAAAGCATGTTTAGTTGCTGATATAAGCTTAATTTCGAGGGATAAGAGTGATATTAAAAATCTTAATGACTGCAGGCCAATAATTCAGTAAAATTAAAGTATTAATTCGACTTTTATAAGGTCGATGTTGAACGTATTTTTTCATAACGGGGGTAGGCTTAAAGCCGCTCCCGTTTTGTATATTTAAGAGGCGAGAATGCACAAACCTGCATTATTAATGTTAGAAGATGGGACCGTATTTCATGGTGTGTCAATAGGCGCAGATGGATGTTCGGCAGGAGAAGTGGTGTTTAATACTTCTTTAACAGGGTATCAAGAAATTTTAAGTGACCCTTCTTATGCAAAGCAAATTGTTACTTTAACTTACCCTCATGTGGGTAATGTGGGTACAACGGACGAAGATAATGAGTCAGCATCTGTTTTTGCTAGTGGTTTGGTGATTCGTGATTTACCTTTAGTCTCTAGCAGTTGGCGCTCAGAAAAAAGCTTATCTCAATACTTACAAGACAATAACGTTGTTGCCATTGCGGAAATTGATACGCGTCAGTTAACACGATTACTACGTGATAAAGGGGCGCAGCGTGGATGTATTATTGCAGGTGATTCGATTTCAGAGGAAGACGCTCAAGCGGCGATTGATAGTTTTTCGGGTTTAAAAGGCTTAGATTTAGCAAAAGAAGTGACCACTTCTGATGTATATGAATGGACTGAAAATACTTGGAGCCTAAAAGGCGGGCATCAACAGGCTGAAAATTTAACCAAGCATGTTGTAGCCTATGATTTTGGTGTTAAGCGAAATATCCTGCGTTTATTAGCTAACCGTGGCTGTCGCGTAACTGTTGTTCCAGCAACAACGCCTGCTGCAGATGTTTTAGCAATGAATCCAGATGGCGTGTTTTTATCTAATGGCCCAGGAGATCCTGAGCCTTGTACTTATGCCATTGAAGCAATTAAAGTTATTTTGGATAAAAAAATTCCTGTCTTTGGTATTTGTTTAGGCCATCAATTATTGGCTTTAGCTTGTGGTGCTACGACAGAAAAGATGAAATTTGGCCACCATGGAGCCAATCATCCGGTACAAGAAAAAGCGACAGGTCGTGTGATGATTAGTAGCCAGAATCATGGCTTTGCTGTCGCTGCAGATTCATTACCAAATAACTT
Source organism: Methyloprofundus sp. (assembly GCA_028599115.1). GTDB lineage: Bacteria > Pseudomonadota > Gammaproteobacteria > Methylococcales > Methylomonadaceae > Methyloprofundus. The sequence goes on along the minus strand of JAQRMR010000006.1, from coordinate 23,187 downwards.
AGAAGCGACTTTCCACTCTTTATTTGATGGCAGTTTACAAGGCATTGCACGTACTGATATTCCTGCAATGAGCTTTCAAGGCCATCCAGAAGCAAGCCCAGGCCCGCATGACGTAGAATCATTATTTGATGATTTTATAGATATGATGAACCTAGCCAAATAATTACTGCTGAGCAATAGACGAATATGCCAAAAAGAACCGACATAAAATCCATATTATTATTAGGCGCAGGCCCGATTGTTATTGGTCAAGCTTGTGAATTTGATTACTCAGGAACACAGGCTTGTAAAGCGCTGCGCGAAGAAGGCTATCGTGTTATTTTAGTCAATTCTAATCCTGCAACGATTATGACTGACCCCGATATGGCCGATGCGATTTATATCGAGCCGATAGACTGGGAAACGGTAGAAAAGATTATTGAAAAAGAGCGCCCAGATGCAGTATTGCCAACTATGGGCGGTCAAACAGCATTAAATTGTGCCTTAGATCTAGATAAACATGGTGTATTAGCAAAATACGGCGTGGAAATGATTGGTGCGAATAAAGAAGCTATTAATATGGCTGAAGATCGCCAGCTTTTTAATGATGCGATGGCGCGCTTAGGTTTTGAAGTTGCTAAATCAAAAACCGCACACAGTATGGAAGAGGCTTTTTCTGCACAAGCAGAGGTAGGGTATCCAACTGTTATCCGCCCTTCATTCACCATGGGTGGAAGTGGTGGTGGTATTGCTTATAATAAAGAAGAGTTTGTTGAAATTTGTGAGCGTGGACTCTACTTATCGCCAACCAATGAATTATTGATCGAAGAATCGGTATTGGGCTGGAAAGAATACGAGATGGAAGTGGTGCGTGATACCAAAGACAATTGTATTATTATCTGTTCTATCGAGAATTTTGACCCTATGGGTGTGCATACAGGAGACTCCATTACTGTTGCACCTGCACAAACATTAACAGATAAAGAGTATCAAATATTACGGAATGTTTCTTTAGCGATATTACGTGAGATTGGTGTTGATACAGGTGGGTCAAACGTACAGGTTGCCATTAATCCAAAAGATGGCCGTATGGTTATCATTGAGATGAATCCTCGTGTATCACGTTCTTCAGCCTTAGCTTCTAAAGCAACGGGTTTTCCTATTGCGAAAGTCGCAGCAAAATTAGCTGTGGGTTACACTTTAGATGAATTACAAAATGAAATTACTGGCGGTGCAACACCTGCATCATTTGAGCCAACGATTGATTATGTGGTTACGAAAGTACCTCGTTTTACTTTTGAAAAATTCCCTAAAGCAGATGATCGATTAACCACACAGATGAAATCTGTGGGTGAAGTCATGGCCATTGGCCGTACTTTTCAAGAATCTTTACAGAAAGCATTGCGTGGCTTAGAGGTTGGTGTCGATGGCTTGGATGAAGTGGTTGATTTAACGGATCCAGGTGCTGCTGATAAAATGCAGCGTGAAATGCGTCACCCAGGTCCTGAGCGCTTATGGTATGTGGCAGATGCTTTTCGTAGTGGGATGGCATTTGATGACATTCATGAAGCCAGTAAAATTGATCCGTGGTTTCTAGCGCAAGTAGAGGATTTAATTGTCACTGAAAAATCATTAACGAGCAAAACATTAGCAACTTTGAAAGAAGGGGAGTTATTCCGCCTAAAACAAAAAGGCTTTTCGGATGCACGTTTAGCAAAACTCTTAAGCACTAAAGAGTCTGCGGTGCGTAAATTACGGCATAAGCAAGATATACGCCCTGTTTATAAGCGTATTGATTCTTGTGCGGCCGAATTTTCGTCAGATACTGCCTATCTATATTCTACTTACGAGCAAGAATGTGAGGCACGTGTATCGGATAAAGAAAAAATCATTATTTTAGGTGGTGGCCCTAACCGTATTGGGCAAGGGATTGAGTTTGATTATTGTTGCGTACATGCTGCATTAGCATTGCGTGAAGATGGTTACGAAACCATTATGGTCAACTGTAATCCAGAAACGGTTTCGACTGATTACGATACGTCTGACAGACTTTATTTTGAAGGTTTAACTTTTGAGGATGTATTAGAAATTATTCACCTAGAAAATCCTAAAGGCGTTATTGTGCAATATGGTGGGCAAACGCCACTAAAATTAGCACGTGATTTAGAAGCGGCCGGTGTGCCAATTATAGGAACTTCGCCGGATGCCATTGATTTGGCTGAAGATAGAGAGCGCTTCCAAAGTTTAATCGACAAATTACAATTAAAACAACCGCCTAATGGCACGGCTTCTTCAACAGAGCAAGCGATGGCTGTTGCGAAAGAGCTAGGTTATCCATTAGTTGTACGTCCTTCTTATGTATTGGGTGGTCGAGGCATGGAAATCGTTTATGACGATGAAGCCTTACAGCGTTATATGAAAGAAGCCATTAGTGTTTCTAATGATTCACCTGTTTTATTGGATCGTTTTTTAGATGATGCGATTGAAATGGATGTTGATGCGATTTACGATGGTGAAACTGTCTTAATTGGCGGTTTAATGCAGCATGTAGAGCAAGCAGGTGTGCATTCAGGTGATTCAGCCTGTTCAATCCCTCCTTATGATTTACCTAAGCATTTGCAGGATGAGTTGCGTGTACAAGTTGCTAAAATGGCTGAAGCATTAGGTGTGCGTGGTTTGATGAATACGCAGTTTGCCATTCAAGGTGAAACTATTTATGTACTAGAGGTTAATCCTCGTGCATCGCGTACAGCACCTTTTGTATCAAAGGCGACGGGTTATCCATTAGCAAAAATTGCTGCCTTATGTATGGCGGGTAAATCACTAAAAGAGCAAGGTATTACTGAAGAGCGTATTCCTGAGTATTTTTCCGTCAAAGAAGCGGTGTTCCCTTTTGTTAAATTTCCTGGCGTTGATCCTTTATTAGGCCCTGAGATGAAATCAACGGGTGAAGTAATGGGCGTGGGTAAAACTTTTGGTGAGGCTTTTGCTAAATCACAACGCGCATCCGGTGTTAATCTAAATGCTAACGGTACAGCGTTGATTAGTATTCGTGAAGTTGATAAACCTAAGCTGGTCGAAATTGCGGAGATATTGGTTAATAATAATTATAAAATTGTTGCGACCAAAGGAACGGCAAAAGTCTTACAAGATGCAAATATTGCTTGTGATGTCGTTTATAAAGTAAACGAAGGGCGACCTAATACGGTTGATATGATTAAAAACGATGAAATTCAATTAATCATTAATACCACAGAGGGCGTTAAAGCGGTTGCGGATTCATTTACTATGCGTCGCGAAGCATTGCAGCATCATGTGACCTATTACACAACGATGGCAGGAGCAAGAGCTGCTTGTTATGCATTGGGTGAATTGGGTGCAAGTGATGTGAATAATTTGCAAGAGTTACATAAAAGTTTGGCTTAGTGATTAAATAAGTTAAATTTCTCAAAGCCTCTGTTGGCGACTTTTATTGTTACGCAATGGTAGTTTAGGGCTTTAGGGGAATTGAAAATGAAAACAAGGATAGGCGTGAGCTAATCTTTGTTTTTGTGTTACAAATATAGAAATTAAAGAGTTGGGAGTTTTTTAAATGGATAAGGTACCTCTTACTGTGGTTGGCGCGGATAAATTACGTGCAGAATTGGATGAATTAAAAACAGTCGTCAGACCTCGAATTGTGGCGGATATAGCAACAGCTAGAGAACATGGTGATTTAAAAGAGAATGCTGAGTATCATGCCGCAAGAGAGCAGCAAGGTTTTGCAGAAGGGCGAATTAATGAAATTGAAGCCAAGTTATCTAATGCGCAAATCATTGATGTGACTAAGATTGATGCTCAAGGAAAGGTTATTTTTGGAGCGACGCTTGAAATTGAAGATTTAGAGACAGAGAAAAAAGTGACCTACCAAATAGTGGGTGTTGATGAAGCAGATATTAAAGCAGGCCGTATTTCAGTTGGATCACCTATTGCTCGTGCTTTAATTGGTAAAGAAGTGGAAGATGTCGTGACTGTAAAAACACCAGGTGGTGATGTCGATTACGAAATATTATCGATTAAATATGTCTAAATAGACGGTTTGAAGGTCTCTATTGATAGATAGGGGCTTTAGGAGTTTATTCTCGAATAAACTCCTAGACTCGCTTTACATCCTAGTGTGTCTTTTTCTCTGAGGTTCCGACTTTTTTTGTGGCTTAGGTGGTTTTTTACGATAAATCACAACGATCTGACCAATGCTTTGAATCATTTCTGATTTTGTATCAACACAGATTTGTTGAAATATTTCTTTACGCTCATCTCTTTCAGCACGGACTTTTATTTTTAATAACTCATGAATATCCAGTGCAATTTCAATTTCTTTTAGCACTGCTTCAGTTAAGCCAGCTTGGCCAATCATAATGATGGGCTTAAGCAGATGGGCTTGGGTTTTTAGTTCTTTTTTTTGTTCAGGGCTCACTTGGTACTTTCCTTAAAATAATTAATACATGCAATTCTACACTAAATAATATAAATATATGGCACGAAGTAAAAGTAGTAATGGCTGGATGCAAGAGCACCTTAATGATGAGTATGTGAAAAAAGCGAAAGCGATGGGCTATCGCTCGCGTGCTACTTTTAAGCTGATTGAAGTTGTTGAAAAAGATAAAATTATTCAGTCAGGAATGAATATTGTTGATTTAGGCGCAGCACCAGGTGGCTGGTCAGAATATGCGCGAAAATTGGTAGGTAAAAAACAGCGTGTTATTGCGCTGGATATTTTAGATATAGATCCTATTGAAGGGGTGGATTTTATTCAAGGTGATTTTCGTGAAAACGAAGTCTATGATCAGTTAAATACTTTATTAGACGGTGCGCCGATTAATGTGGTTTTATCTGATATGGCACCTAATATGAGTGGCAATAAAGCCATTGACCAGCCAAGTGCGATGTATTTATGTGAGCTTGCTTTGGAAACGGCTGAAAATATTTTGGTTGAAGGGGGAAGCTTTTTAGTTAAAGTCTTTCAAGGTGTAGGTTTTGAGGCGTATCAAAAACAAGTTGAAGCTTCTTTTTCTAAGGTAATTATCAGAAAGCCTAAATCATCGAGAGCACGAAGTAATGAGGTTTATATTTTAGCTAAGGGCTTTAAAAAGAAATAAAAGCCCCTATTATCATTAGTTAATGCTTGCTTTTTTTTAGCTTAAAAAGAGCAAGCCTTGTTTTACCCCTTGTACAAAAAATCTGCTTAGATTTAAAGGAAAAAAATTGAACGATATAATTAAGAATACAGTGTTATGGGTTGTTATTGCCGTGGTTTTAATGTCGGTTTTTAATAATTTCGGTAATAGGGCAAATCAAAAAAATTCAGTCGTTTCTTATTCTCAGTTTATTGATGCGGTAAAAGCAGGGCAAGTCCAAAGCGTTACGTTAGATGATAAAGATGGTATTCGTGGTGAGCTACAGGGAGGGAATACTTTTACGTCTCATGCACCTAATGACCCACATTTAGTGGATGACTTATTGGCTAATGGAGTAGAAATAAAAGCACAAAGTGCTGATAGTGACTCAATGCTAATGCAGATGTTTATCTCTTGGTTTCCAATGATTCTGCTAATTGGTGTTTGGATATTTTTTATGCGCCAAATGCAAGGCGGCGGTAAAGGCAACCCAATGAACTTTGGCAAAAGTAAGGCGAGAGTGTTAGATGAAGGGCAGATTAAAGTTACTTTTGCTGATGTAGCAGGTTGTGATGAAGCGAAAGAAGAAGTAGAGGAAATGGTTGATTTCCTAAGAGATCCGGCAAAATATCAAAAATTAGGCGCAAAAATACCCCGCGGTGCATTAATGGTGGGCCCACCCGGAACAGGTAAAACTTTATTAGCAAGAGCCATTGCAGGCGAAGCGAAAGTGCCATTCTTTGCTATATCCGGTTCTGATTTTGTCGAGATGTTTGTTGGAGTTGGTGCGTCGCGTGTACGTGATATGTTTGAACAAGCTAAGAAAAATGCACCTTGTATTATTTTTATTGATGAAATTGATGCGGTGGGTCGTCAACGTGGTGCCGGTGTGGGCGGTGGTAATGATGAGCGTGAGCAGACCCTAAATCAGCTATTGGTTGAAATGGATGGCTTTGAAGGTAATGAAGGTGTGATTGTTATTGCTGCGACGAATAGGCCTGATGTTTTAGATGCGGCTTTGTTACGTCCTGGACGTTTTGATCGACAAATTACAGTGAGCCTTCCAGATGTGAAAGGGCGTGAGAAAATTTTAGGCGTGCACATGGGCAAAGTGCCTGCTGATAAAGATATTGAAATACAGTATATAGCACAAGGAACACCAGGGTTTTCAGGGGCAGACTTAGCCAACCTTGTTAATGAAGCGGCTCTTTATGCAGCACGCATGAATAAGCGTATGGTCAGTATGATTGACCTTGAAAAAGCTAAAGATAAAATCATTATGGGTGCGGAAAAGCGCTCTATGGTGATGGATGAAAAAGAGAAAAAAATGACCGCTTACCATGAGGCTGGTCATGCAATTGTTGGTAAATTAGTGCCTGAGCATGATCCTGTTTATAAGGTTAGTATTATGCCGCGTGGCCGAGCTTTAGGTGTCACTATGTTTTTACCTGAAAAGGATCAATATAGTGCGAGCAAACGAAAACTGGATAGTATGATTTCTAGTTTATATGGTGGCCGTATTGCTGAGGAGCAAATTTTTGGTTGGGAGCAAGTTTCAACAGGCGCATCAAATGATATTGAACGTGCAACGGAATTAGCGCGAAACATGGTTACTAAATGGGGCTTATCTCAACGTTTAGGGCCGTTAGCGTATAGCGAAGAAGAGGGTGAGGTATTTTTAGGTCGCTCTGTCACGCAGCATAAAACAGTTGCTGAGGAAACATCGCATATTATTGATGAAGAAATTCGTCAAGTGATTGATAAAAACTATGAGCGCGCTGAAAAAATATTAAGAGATAATGAAGATATTTTACATGCTATGTCGGAAGCCTTAATGAAGTATGAAACCATTGATAAAAACCAAATTGAAGACTTAATGGCGCGCAACCCGGTTAAAGACCCTAGTGGTTGGAATGAACAGCCTGTTATTAAGCCAGCACAAAAAGCTAGTAATTAAAGAAAAAGAATCGAAGGGTTAGAGGGAATTATGAGTAAGAAATTTTTTGGTACCGATGGAATTCGTGGTCCGGTAGGGCAATACCCAATTACACCAGATGTTTTTCTTAAGCTAGGCTGGGCAATTGGTCAGGTTTTCGCAAAAGAAGGCAAAGGCGTTGTTTTACTAGGCAAAGATACGCGCATTTCTGGTTATATGTTTGAATCTGCTTTAGAAGCGGGTTTATCGGCGGCAGGGGTTGATACGCGATTATTAGGGCCAATGCCAACACCGGGGGTTGCTTATTTAACGCGTACTTTAAGAGCAAAAGCTGGGATTGTTCTTAGTGCTTCGCATAATCCTTATTATGATAATGGGATTAAATTCTTTTCTACTGAAGGGACAAAGCTGCCTGATGATTTGGAGCACCAAATTGAACATTATTTAGAGCAACCGATGACGACGGTTGATTCAATTGAGTTAGGTAAAGCTAGGCGATTGAATGATGCTGCAGGGCGGTATATTGAATTTTGTAAAGCAAGTATCGAATCCGGTGTAGATTTTAAAGGCTTACGAATCGTTGTTGATTGCGCGAATGGTGCAACCTATCATATTGCTCCTCATGTATTTACAGAGGTAGGCGCAGAGGTGGTAACAATTGCGGCCGCTCCAGATGGTATTAATATTAATGAAAAGTGTGGTGCAACAGAGCCAGAGAAATTAAAAGCTGCTGTTATTGAGTATCGTGCAGATTTAGGGATTGCTTTAGATGGTGATGGTGACCGTTTGATTATGGTTGACCACAAAGGAGAAATAGTTGATGGTGACGAGCTTATCTTTATTATTGCAAAAGCAAGGCTTGCTGCCAGTGCTCTGAAGGGGCCAGTTATTGGAACTTTAATGACGAATCTAGGTATGGAGCATGCTTTAAAAAAACTGGGTGTCGACTTAATAAGAGCAAATGTTGGTGATCGATATGTGATGGAATTAATGAAAAAACATCACAGTGAGATTGGTGGAGAAGGTTCAGGGCATATTATTTGTTTAGATAAAACCACTACTGGCGATGGTATTGTTGCGGCATTACAGGTTTTAGCGGAAGTTAAAAAATCAGGAAAATCTCTGTATGAGTTGAAGTCTGAGATGAACAAATACCCACAAGTTCTATTAAATGTCAGAATTGAAAATAAAATTGATATTGAAAAAAATGAAGTGATACAAGAAGCTGTGAAATTAGCAGAAAAAACACTAGCAGATAAAGGTCGTGTTTTATTGAGAGCTTCAGGAACTGAACCATTAATTCGAGTAATGGTTGAAGGGGTTGATAAAATTGTTGTCAGCACTCAGGCGAATTTATTGGTTGATGCGGTAAAAAAAGCAATATAAAAATAAGGGTTATCAGTAGTATTTTTTAAAAGCATAGCCCTAAAAGTGAAATACTAAGTTATAATACTTCGATTAAAACGATAGGCAGTGGTTTAAGGCTCTGGAGAAATTAATGCGACGTGGTTTAGCTATCGGCAATTGGAAAATGAATGTTGATAAATCAAGTGCTATGGCGCTTGTTGATGCCATTGTTGCTGACATACCAGAAATCAATGCAGATTTAGTTATTTGTCCGCCTTATTTATATATTCCTGAAATCAGTCAGCGAATTGTAAATTCTTCAGTTATTTGTGGGGCACAGAATGTTGCCGCGCATGCAACAGGAGCCTATACAGGCGAGATATCTGCTGCAATGCTCAAAGAATTTGATTGTAAATATGCAATTGTTGGGCATTCTGAGCGTAGGCAGTATTATGCTGATGATAACCTAGCTGTTGCAGAGCGGTTTTGTCAGGCAATTGCCGGTGATATCATTCCTATTTTAAGTACGAGTGAAACACTGGAGGAAAGAGAAAATGGCACTACATTTGATGTGATTGCCGAACAAATTAATACTGTGATTAATAAAGCAGGTATTGAAAGCTTTATGAATGCGGTTATTTCTTATGAGCCTTTATGGGCGATAGGAACAGGAAAAACAGCAACAGATGAACAAGCACAGGATGTGCATTATTTTATAAGGCAGTTAATTGCCAGTAAAAGCCAACAAGTAGCTGATAAAATTCAAATACTGTACGGCGGTAGTGTTAAACCAGAAAATGCACAAAAATTACTAGCTATGCCTGATATTGATGGTGTATTAGTCGGTGGAGCGTCGTTAACAGCGGACTCTTTTTTAAAAATTTATTCTTCATTTCAAAAATAAAAATGTATCAAGTTATTATCATCGGACATGTTTTAGTAGGTTTAGCTGTTATTGGGCTAGTATTGATTCAGCACGGAAAAGGTGCAGATGCAGGTGCTGCATTCGGTAGCGGATCATCAGGTACTGTTTTTGGAGCGCAAGGTTCAGCTTCTTTTCTTTCACGTACAACGGGTGTTTTAGCTGCAGTTTTTTTTGCAACTAGCCTAGGACTGGCTGTTTTAAGTGGTAATGCAGGGAATGATGTGGACCTAATGGATGCACCTATTATTGATCAAAAGGCTGCAGAAGTGCCAACAATTGCTGAAGATAATACTGCACCTGTTGTAATAACAGATGATGTACCTGCAATAGAAGAAGAGGTTGTTACACCTTAATAAATTGCCGATGTGGTGAAATTGGTAGACACGCCACCTTGAGGGGGTGGTGACTTAGGTCGTGCCGGTTCAACTCCGGCCATCGGCACCAAATTGTAAGACCAAGCCGTATCATGCGGTGCTAAAGCCTGCGAGTTTAAAGACTTCGTGGGTTTTTTTATGTCTTATGTAATATCATGATGTGCTATGCAATACCACCCCCCCCCTGAAGGCCATGGAGTTAGCTATGTTGACGGGCATCGTTGTAAAGAAGGTAAAAACCGCAGAAAATAAGTGATAGCAGAGAGCTGTACTTATTGGTTAAGCCGAGTGGTGGCAAGCTCTGGCAAATGGCCTATAGACTCTCTGGTAAACAAAAAACTTACTCTATGAGGCAATACCAGAGGTAAAGTTATCGGATGCACGAAAACTAGCAGAACAAGCACGAGCAGATTTAGCAAAAGGGATAGCCCCGAACGCTAAGAAGAAGGCTAATAAGCGAAAATTAGAAGATAGTAGTATTGAAGTGATCGCTAAAGAATGGCATTTAGTCCACATGACGACTAAAAGCGAAGGCCATGGAAAAAAGTATTACGCTTTTTAGAGAAAGATGTTTTCCCTTGGTTGGGTGATGCTCATTTAGCCAACATAGAAGCCCCAGAAATATTGACAGTGCTTAGAAGAATTGAAAGCAGAGGTGCTAATGATTTAGCGCATACGGTTAAACGTATTATCGGGCAGGTTTTTAGATGCGCCATTACTACAGGAGGCGCCACCAGAAACCCCGTGCCGGATTTACAAGGCGCATTAAAGCCCGCAATAGTTGAACATCACGCAACGATTACAGACCTCACTAAAATTGGCAAGATTCTACGCGCCTTTTATGGTTATACCGGTGGGCTTGTTACCCAATGCGCTTTAAAATTATCCTTTCTGATGATGTGACCGGGGGGAATTAGAAATGCTGAGTGGTCAGAAATTAACCTAGAAAGCAAAGAGTGGTGTATTCCTGCAAAGAAAATGGGTGATGGGTCGAACATGTTGTTTTCTGTATAATTGCAGGTATGACATGCTATCGAAAACTCAGTTTTTTCAGCTAGTGGCATACTATTATTTCAAACCTACTTTAGAATCAAAACCAAACATTAATATGCTTACAGTGATCGATCGGTTAATAGTTAAAGATTTACTGAGAACTTTTTTTTCAGTTTTACTTGTTTTAGTCGTTATTATTGTTAGCCGTGATTTTTTGAAAACATTAAAAATGGCAGCTAATGGCATTATTTCCAATGATGTTGTTGCTCATTTGTTGGGTTTAAAAATTTTATTATCAAGTGCAAGCTTTATGGTGCCATCTGCTTTTGTGGCAGTTTTAATGGTAATAGGCCGAATGTATAGAGACCAAGAAATGTCCGCGTTAGCCTCGGCTGGGGTGGGGGTCTTGAGAATATATGGTTCAGTTTTTAAAGCGATAGTCCCGATTATTTTACTATCAATTTGGGTAGCTTTATTTGTTTCTCCTTGGGCAAAAAGTGAAGTCATTCGGATTATTCATCAAGAAAAACAAACTGCAGGAATTAGAGGAATTGCAGCAGGCAAGTTTACTGAGTACGGTAAAGGTAATTTAATATTTTATACAGAAAAAATTTTAGCTGATAATAAAATGCAAGATGTTTTTGTACAAGATAAACGAGGAGAGGAAATTGGAATTATCACCTCAGAATCAGCAGAGTTACGTGAGCTTGATGATGGTTTATTTATTGTTTTTTTGAATGGTAAACGGGTTCAGGGAGTGCCTGGAGAATTAAATTATGCATTGGAAAGATTTTCCGAATATGCAATGCGTATTGATGCGGCACCAGGTAAACAGAGAGTGAGCATTCATGGGGTTAGTTCTGAAAAATTATTTCAATCCGATAAATTAGACCATATTAGCGAATTATTTCGTCGCTTATTTACGCCTATGGGGATATTGTTATTAACTTTAATGGCTGTTCCTTTGGCGCAGATAAGCCCTAGAGGTGGTGTTTATGGGAATTTACTAAGCGCTTTTTTGATTTATTTTAGTTTTTCTAATTTTCAGCAAGTGAATTTAAGCTGGATGGTGAAAGGAGATATTTCTGTTTGGCTGGGTTTTAGTGGTGTTTATCTACTCGCTTTCCTGATGGTTACCGTCTTATTAGTACGGTTGTATGGTGTGCCATGGGTTGTTATGAGCCTGACAAGGAAGAGAAAATGAATGCTTTAGATCGTTACATCATAAAAGAAATATTAAAGGGAACCTTTATTGCTTTATTGATGTTATATACCTTATTTAATTTATTCACTTTGAATGATGAGTTGAGGTCGAGAGGCGTAGGGAGTTACGATTTACAGCATATATTGATGTACCTAGGCCTAATGATACCGCATTATGTTTATGAGCTAATGCCTTCTGCTGCACTACTGGGTAGCTTATTTGTATTAGGGAATATGGCTAATCATCGAGAACTTGTTGCTATGCGAGCCTCAGGCATTTCATTAATGGGGATTATTCGTTCTGTGTTAATGGCTGGAGCAATTTTGACAACGCTTTCATTTATTATTGGAGAATTTATTGGCCCTGAGTCTGAAAGAAAAGCAAAAATATTAAAGAGTGTGGCGAAAACAAATCGACCTATCGCTAGAACAGCGAATGGTATGTGGTTGCGTGATGGTAAACAGTTTATTAATGTTAAAGAGAGTTATTTGCAGGGGCAGGTGGGAGATATTTATATCTATACACTGGGCAATGATCGTAATCTGACAGAAGTTATTTATGCAAAACAAGGGCATTTAGTAAAGAAGGGAGAGTGGCAGCTTGAAAAAGTGAAGGTATCACAGATTTCTGAAGAATCTGTGCAAGTTCAATGGCTCGATAAAAAGGTTTGGCGGTCTAGTGTTGATAATGAAGTATTAGATGTCGTTGTTATGGATCCTGAAAATATGGCTTTAATTGAGTTATCAAAATACGTCAATTTTCTAAAAGATAATAAACAAGATTTTGCTAAATATGATTTAGCTTTTTGGGCGCGAATGGTAAACCCTTTTGTTACTTTGGTTATGTTACTTGTTGCAGCTCCTTTTGTTGTGGGTGTTGGACGAGGGGTTGCAATGGGGCCACGAATGGTGATGGGGGTATTGATTGGTATGAGTTTTAATATAATCGATAATTCAGCTGGGCAAATGGGAATTGTTTATGGCTTAAACCCTATATTCGTTGCTACTTTCCCAAGCTTGGTGGTTTTATCAGCTGCTTTATATGCAATTAGCCGCCTTCGCTAATTTTGTTTTGTTTTTCGCTTTCAATAATATAGTAGCTTAAAGCCTATCTAAGCGGTATTATTAAGTTTTCTTTAAGCTAAATGGACAAGATATGACGCAAAGAACTCGGCCACTTTCTCCTCATTTACAAGTTTATCGACTGCCATTAACTGCGATTGTTTCTGTGTTACATAGAATGACAGGTGTGTTTTTAGTCGCTGGTTTAGTTTTATTTGTGCTGTGTTTGGCGCAAATTGACGGTGGGAGCAGCAGCTTTAACGCGATGCAGAGCCTTGTTCAGCAACCGTTTTTTAGTCTTATTATTTGGTTAATGATTTACGCTTTATTTTTTCACCTGTGTCACGGTATCCGACATTTATTTTGGGATATAGGCGAAGGCTATGAAAAAATTTTGATGAATTACTATTTAATCCTCGAGCTTTTCGGTTCTATTTTGCTAACAGGGATTAGCTACTTATTTGTGCAACTAGGAGCTTAATGATGAAATATCAAACACCGTTAGCAAAAGCACGTGGTTTAGGCTCTGCAAAAAATGGCACACATCATTGGTGGATGCAGAGAGTAACCGCTGTTGCCCTCATTCCGCTTGCTTTTTGGGTGATTTTATTTGTACAGCAAGTTTTTTATGCCTCTTATCCAGAGATTAAACAGTGGCTCAGTAGTCCGCTTAATTTAAGCTTACTTTTATCTTGGGCCTTTATCAGTTTTTATCATGCGGCAATTGGTTTGCAGGTGGTTATTGAAGACTATTTAAGTCCTAAATGGTTGTTAGTTTGGTTAGTTAAGCTCGCTTTTTTAGCTGGAGCTATTTCAGCATTAGTTTTTGCGATTCGTATTGCAGTTTCAGCAGGGTAAAAAATGAAAGACAAAGTTAAAATTATTGAGCATGAATACGATGTGGTTGTTGTGGGTGCCGGTGGAGCAGGCTTACGTGCAACCTTAGGAATGGCAGAAAAAGGTTTAAAGACAGCGTGTATTACCAAGGTATTTCCCACGCGCAGTCACACAGTTGCTGCGCAAGGTGGAATTAGTGCTGCTCTTGGGAATAATGGCGAAGATGATTGGCGCTGGCATATGTACGATACCGTCAAAGGTTCAGACTGGTTGGGCGATCAAGATGCAATCGAGTATATGTGCCGCGAAGCAGGGCCAGCTGTTTTGGAGTTAGAGCATTATGGTGTCCCTTTTTCGCGTAATGCGGATGGTAAAATCTATCAACGTGCTTTTGGCGGCATGACCACGCACTTTGGCGAAGGCACAGCACAAAGAACTTGCGCTGCTGCAGATGTGACAGGCCATGCAATTTTACATACGCTTTATCAGCAGTCGCTTAAACATAAGGCAGAGTTCTTTGTTGAATATGTCGTCTTAGATTTAATTATGGAAGATGAGGAGTGTCGCGGCGTTCTAGCCTGGTGTTTAGATGATGGTTCCTTGCATGCCTTTAAAGGGCATAGCACTGTTTTAGCAACAGGTGGTTATGGTCGTTGTTATCAATCATGTACTTCAGCGCATACTGTGACAGGTGATGGTAGTGCAATGGTATTACGAGCAGGCTTACCTCTACAAGATATGGAATTTATTCAATTCCACCCAACAGGCATCTATGGTGCGGGTTGCTTGATTACTGAAGGCGCGCGCGGAGAGGGAGGGTATTTAACTAACTCTAAAGGCGAACGGTTTATGGAGCAATATGCGCCACATGCAAAAGATTTAGCCTCACGCGATGTCGTCAGTCGAGCGATTACTATGGAGGTGAATGCGGGGCGGGGTATTGGTGAAGAAGCTGATCATGCTTATTTACATGTAGAGCATTTAGATCCTGAAGTCATTCATGAGCGTTTACCTGGAATTTCTGAAACGGCGCGTGTTTTTGCAGGTGTCGATGTGACGAAAGAACCTATCCCGGTTATTCCTACCGTGCATTACAATATGGGCGGCATTCCAACCAACTATAAAGCGGAAGTCGTTACATTAAAAGACGGTAATCCTGATAGCGTGGTTAAAGGCTTAATGGCAATAGGCGAGGCAGCTTGTGTTTCGGTGCATGGTGCAAATCGTTTGGGTTCAAATTCCTTATTAGATATTGTTGTTTTTGGACGGGCAGCTGCGATACGTTGTGCAGAGTTAATCACACCAAGAACCGCACATAAACCGTTAGCAGAAGGTGCATTGGATAAAGCATTACAGCGTTTTGATACGATTCGTCATGCAAAAGGCACGCTGAAAGCGTCTGAAATACGCAATGATATGCAGAAAACCATGCAAAAACATGCGGCTGTTTTTAGAACAGAAGAGGTTTTGCAAAAAGGCTCGCAATCGATTGCAGAGATTCGCGACTCGTTTTCTGAGCTTAAATTAGCCGATGATTCTTTAATTTGGAATACTGATTTAGTCGAAGCTTTAGAGTTAAATAATCTATTGGACTTATCTTTAGTTACCATTAATGCTGCAACTAACCGTAAAGAAAGTCGTGGTGGGCATGCTCGAGATGATTACCCTGATAGAGATGATCAGCAATGGTTAAAGCATTCTTTATTATGGATAGAAAGTAATAAAGTTAAAATCGATTATCGCCCCGTACATATGTATACTTTAACGGATGATGTTGAGGTTATTCCGCCTAAAAAGAGGGTTTACTAATGGTTGAATTTACTTTACCTAAAAACTCAGTAATTCAAAAAGGGAAGCACTTTCCTGCTGAAGAAAGTGCGACTAGAATTAAGCAAGTGGAAGTTTATCGTTGGAATCCTGATTCAGGTGAAAATCCGCGTATTGATACCTATCACATTGATTTAGATCAATGTGGCCCGATGGTTTTAGATTTAATTGTAAAAATTAAAGATGAAATTGACAGTACGCTAACTTTTAGGCGTTCATGTCGAGAGGGGGTTTGTGGCTCCTGCGCTATGAATGTTAATGGCAAAAATACTTTAGCTTGTATTAAAGGTATCGATGAATATAAGGGGACGATTAAAATTTTTCCGCTGCCACATATGGATGTTATTAAAGATTTAGTTGCGGATATGACACATTTTTATGCGCAATACGCCTCAATTCAGCCATGGATTGAATCACAAACACCAGCGCCAGCCGATACTGAAAGATTACAAAGTCCTGAGGAACGTAAGCAATTAGATGGGCTTTATGAGTGTGTGTTATGTGCGTGTTGCTCGACGAGCTGCCCTAGTTACTGGTGGAATAGTGAGCGTTATTTAGGGCCGGCTGTTTTATTACAAGCATACCGTTGGCTGAATGATAGTCGTGATGAGCATACGGGTGAGCGTTTGGATGAGTTAGAGGACCCCTTTAAGTTATTTAGATGCCATACGATTATGAACTGTACAGATACTTGTCCGAAAGGCTTAAACCCTGCACAAGCGATTGGCGAAATTAAAAAGATGTTACTTGTGAGGCAAGAGGGCTAATGTCAGCGTTACGCTGGCAATGCAGGCGCGGAGCTAAAGAGCTAGATGCCTTTTTATGTGCTTATCTAGATAAAGCATATAGCAATGCCAATGCAGAGGAGCAAGCATTGTTTATAGACTTATTGGCACTTGAAGATAGCCTCTTACTTGCTTACTTTTTTGCCCATGAAACGCCTAAAAAATTGGAGCTAAATACGATTGTTGAAAAAGTCAGAGCCTGCGCTACTAATTAAAGTAGAACAGTCCTTAAGTTTACTCGTATTTTTAGTTTTATTGCATGCAATCAGTGCAGTGGTTGTTTTTATGATGGCGCTTGGGGTGTGGTTTAAAATGGCACTCTGGTCTTTTCTTATAATAAGTAGTTTGGTGTATTGGCGCCGATACCAAGGGTGTGATTATTGTTTTACGCTGAAGTATAGTGAAAATTTATTTTGGCAGCTTATTGCTAATGAACAAAAACCTTTAGACTTAACTGTTTTGAAGTCTACGGTAGTTACGCCATTTTTGGTTGTTTTACATGTAAAAATAGCAAGTGAGCAGGGTTATTTTATGATTTTGCAGGATGCAGTTGATGACGATAGCTTTAGAAAACTGCGTGTTTTTTTAAAAATAAAGCCACAAGATGAAACTTTTTTATGACTGATCAAAAAAATAGGCAATTAGATATTGCCAAATTAAAAAATTTACCTGTTATGCCAGAGGAGAATCAACGTATATTGATGGCAATCAATGATGAAGATATCGATTTGGATGATCTGTCAGAAATATTAAAGAGCTCCCCTATATTAATGGCACGGTTAATTGGCTTAGCTAATTCAGCTTATTTCGGCTATGCAGGGCAAGTAACTGATTTACGAGTTGCTGTAGTGAATGTGTTAGGGCTTAAATTAGTCAAGAGTTTAAGTTTAAGTATCTTAATTGGGCTGTCATTTAGTGGTTCTCGTTGTAAAAGTTTTGATTCGCAACGTTTTTGGCTTGATGCTTTGTTGACGGCTGTTTGTGCGCAAGCCTTAGTTAAGGCGGCTAAGCTGAAAGATATTGATGCAAATACCGCTTACACTGCTGGCATGGTTTTACATATAGGTATGTTAGCGGTAGTTTTTTTATACCCTGATGAGGTCGCAGATATTTTCGCGTTAGCGCAAAAAGAAGAGTTAGATATTGATCAACTAATACTAGAAAAAGGAATGGACCAATACCTGCTAGGCGGGTATTTATTAGAGCGTTGGAAGTTACCTTCGCTTTATAGCGATGTTGTTGAAGAGTATAGAGTGAGTGAAGTGGATTATGCTAATGCATCATTGCATAGTCTATTGAAAGTGGCCTCTTTATTAAGAAGGGTAGTGCGAGATAATCAAGAACAGTTATCTGAAGATGAACAGAAAGTCTTAAAATTATTAGCTATGAAAGAAAAGCAGTTTTTTACAATTAAGGCTAAATTAGCTGAAAAAATGGACGATTTAAATGCCTTAGTGCAAACGATGGCGGGTGGAAAGTAGTGGACGATATAGATATCTACTCGAGTGTTAGGTCGACAGGGATGCATGATGTTCTTATTGATTTATTAGGCTCTTTATCTGCTGTTAAAACATTATCAGAGCTTGAGAGTCATAAAAAGTTAAGTGAAAAAGAACTTGTTTTAAACTCACTTAGTATCCTTATTGAAAATCAAGATATGGAATGTTGCTCATTTTTTATTAAAACAGAAAATAATGAGTTAATTAACTTAACGGGAGTTGGGACTAAAGAGCGTAAAATAACCGAAAAAGAAGACTATACCCCCGTTACTTTTAAAATGGGGGAAGGGCTGGTTGGGCTAGCAGCAGAAAAAGAGGAGTCACAATACTGCGCCGACTGCTCTATTGATTCGCGGTTTTCAAATAAATATTTTCAGGCGGAAGTGTTAGGTTCTATTATTAGTGTTCCGGTGAAAGTGGGGGGGGAGTTGTATGGTGTTTTGAATGTTTCTCACCCCGAGGCATATTATTTTTCTGATTGGCATCTGCGGTTATTAGAAATTTATAAGAATATGCTAGGACAATTGCTCAGTAATTTTCGCTTATTTCAAGAAATGGAACAGAGAATTGCTGATAAAACAGAGCATTTAGAAGCAGCACTTAAGGAAGCTGAAACGTTAAAAGAGCGCTATGAAAGTTTGTCTATGGTGGACAGTTTAACGGGGTTATATAATCGCCGATTTTTTTATGAGCAAATTGCCGTGCCTTTTGCTAAAAATATACGCTATGGCGACCCTCTTTGTCTATTACTGTTAGATTTAGATTCTTTTAAAAAAATTAATGATACTTATGGGCACCATGCAGGAGATAAGGTTTTAATTGATGTGGCGGATACATTGAAAGAAACTATACGTGGCGGTGATGTATTAGCTAGGTTTGGTGGCGAAGAGTTTGTGGTCGCCTTTTCTAATACGGTTGATAGTAAAGGACTGGTCTTTGCGGAAAGAATACGTCAATTGATAGAAAGTTTGAGTTGGAATTTTGGTGGGCAAGAAGTTAAAGTGACGGCAAGTATTGGTATTTGTTGTGTTCTTTGTCAAAAAAGTACTCAAGATAAGCGTGATGAGCACTCCATTGATACTTATATTCATTATGCTGATTTAGCGATGTATGCTGCAAAAAAGCGTGGAAAAAATCAAGTCGTAATCTTTAATCAAGATATGTTGTAAGCTATTTTTAGGCTCTTTTTAATTCAATAATGGGTTAATAAAGGCAGCAATATCAGTGATTTCTTCTAAGCACACAGAGTGTTGCATAGGGTATTCATGCCAGCTAATAGGGTAGCTAAGTTCTTTTAATTGAGTAAAAGATTTTTTTGCAGCTTGTGACATAACGACAGGATCCATACTTCCATGAGCCATGAAAATGGGGGTATTGTTATTATTAATGCTTCGCTCAGATTTGAGTTGTTCGATAGTTGGTAAGTAAGTTGAGAGTGCAATGATGCCGGCTAATTTTTTGGGAAAGCGTAAGCCCGCATGTAAGGCAATAACACCACCTTGAGAAAAACCCGCCAATAAAATATTTTCTGCTTTTATGCCTTTTTCTATTTCCTGCTCGATAAGTTGCGTGACCGCTTGCGCCGATTGATAAATATCATCAATGGCAACTTCCCTCTCTAAATCCGCAGCAAGAATATCATACCAAGAGCGCATTTCCATGCCGCCATTAATAGTAACGGGCTGGATAGGGGCGTTAGGAAAGATAAAATGTATATGTTGCTCTTGTTGGAGCTTTAACTCAGGAGCAATGCTTTCAAAATCATGGCCGTCAGCGCCTAAACCATGTAGCCAAATAATAGAGTAGATGGGTGTTGATGCTGCAGGGATTTCTACGCAACTTAATGGAGTTTTAATCATAATTTCAAGGAAAATAATTTAAGGTTGTTGGGATGATTTTCTTTGTGCGCACTTATCTATGCATTGCTGCTTTTCATGCTCAGTCATGGTTGGCCAATTGGTGATTTCAACCAGTGAACGAAAGCAGCTGGAGCACATGTCTTGTGAATTTAAACGGCACTCTTTTAAGCAAGGGGATGCAATAGGCTGCGTTTTATTATCATGAAGTAATTGTTGTATTTTTTGTAATGAAGGTGCAGCCTGTGTGTAATTAATGGGAACGATGTGAACTTTATTATTAAGGACTAAGCGTAAAGATGGGTAAGAATTAACGGCTAATGAGCGTGAAAAATTAATATGCTCGAGAAGCTTGCTATTAACTTCATTGCTAGAATAATCAGCTGTAAATTGCTCGGCATCTAGCTCAATAAATTCAGCGCACTGTAATAAAGTAGAGCTTAATGAAGGGTTTTTTGCATCTTGGTAATAAGCTTGCTGAATAGCTTTGCGCATTGCATTAGAATAGCCTTCTCCCTGCAGTGTGGCTGCTATTATGGCGCGGCAAGCAGGGTATGTAGAGCGATAGGGTGTATTTTTAGACCAAAAATCAAAATTAAACTGAATGTTAGGCACGGTATGTTCAATTTGATGCCAAGCGCGTTGTACCATTGCTTTGGTTTCAGCAGGCATAGCTTGCGTGCTATCGGGAGCTAGTCCCCCCAAAATTCCTTTAAAAGAAATTAAATGTGGGAGGTTTTTCTGTATTTCATTTAACGAAGCTTCAAATGCGTAGCACCAGCTACACATAGGGTCGTAAATATAATAAAGTGTATTGTTTTCTGTGTGCATAAGGCTATTGATTCTTAATGGAATCTAGGTACAGAGGAATGTGGATTATTGTATACCAGAACAGGATAAAAAGGGCGGGGGAGGCAGTTGTTAAAAAAGGTAAACTCCAATAAAAAAACTTTAATGACGTGCGGATAAGGAAAAAACCCAACAGCGTATTCAATCATTGAAATCTGCAGAATAAGGTGAAGTATTTTATTGCGATGTGTAAGCCGCTAAAATATTTTTATAGTTTTGGTGTTAGTATAAATAAAACTTAAACGGCTTTAGCTTTTCAAATATTAAAATATCAAATATAATGGTGAGTCTTATTGGGCATTAGCCCTCCTTGCCTTACTATTATTTTTGATAGAAGGCTTTAAACCGAAAGGAAAATTATGCGACATTATGAAATTGTCTTTTTAGTTCATCCTGATCAAAGCTCTCAAGTACCTGGCATGATAGAACGCTATCGTACTACTATTGAAGCTGCATCAGGATCGATTCACCGCCTTGAAGACTGGGGACGCAGACACCTTGCATACCCAATTAAAAAACTTCAAAAAGCACACTATGTATTGATGAATATTGAATGTGATCAAGCGACTCTTGATGAGCTTGAAAGTACATTCCGTTTCAACGATGCTGTATTACGTAGCATGACTTTAATTATGAAAGAAGCTGTTACTAGTGCTTCTATTATTGCTTCTGCTACTGCAGAAGAAAGTAAAGTTGCCGCTGAAAAAGCAGTAGAAGCTGAAAAAAGAGCTGCAGAAGAAGCAGTAAAAGCAGAAGCAGCAAAGGCAGAGGCTGAAAAAACAGCGACTGCTGAATCTGAATAATTATCAACTACATTAGAGGTTAACTATGGCACGTCAAATGAGACGCAAAAAGACTTATTCTTTTGGTGCTGAAGGTGAAGCAAATTCAATCGATTATAAAAATATCGAATTATTAGGCGAATTTGTAACAGAAACAGGAAAAATTGTACCGAGCCGTATTACAGGTACAAAAGCAAAAGATCAAAGAAAAATAACTAACGCAGTTAAACGCGCACGTTATATTGCATTGATGCCTTTTTGTGATGCGCACGACTAATTAAATATTAACTAGGTAGATAGCGTGGAATATATAGCAAAGTTTATTATGAAGAGCAGAATGTCAGCAATGGCTGTTGCTTCCTCACTTGCCTTGCTATCCATTGTTATGCCACCTATTAGTATCGTAAGTTCAGCCGCAGTAGCGTTAGTGACTTTGCGTCGCGGCGCTAATGAAGGTTTGTTAGTATTACTGAGCTCAAGTGTTGCTTCGGCGGCCTTGGGCATAGTTGTTATGGGTGACTACCAGTTTGCTGTCGCTTATGCCTTAATATTATGGACGCCTGTATGGTTGTTATCTATTGTATTAAGAGAAGGAAAGCACCTATCACTTGCTTTAGAAATTGCAGCAGTGATAGGTGTCTTGGCTATTTTAGGGTTTTATTTATTTATTCCGAATCCTGCTGAATATTGGCAGGAAATATTGGCAGTAATGATTGAGCCTATGCGTCAAGCGCAAGATATTCCTTTACAGCAGCTAGAAGCAACAGTTAGTACAGTAGCGAAATATATGACTGGAATACTAGCAGCAGGTTCTGTTACAGGGCTGTTGCTGGGGTTGTTATTGGCACGTTGGTGGCAGTCGAAGCTTTATAATCCTGGTGGGTTTAAGGCTGAGTACTTGTCATTACAGATGTCGCAACGCTTTACTTTAGCGACATTGCTAGTTATTTTAATTGCTTTCTTAACAAGTGATGGTATTTCTGAAGTAGCAGCTAATATAGGTGTTATTTTATTTATGCTATACAGTTTTGTGGGAATGGCGATTGTACATAGCTTAATATCAGTAATGAAAGCAAAGCGATTTTTATTGCCTTTGTTTTATTTGCTAGTGTTTGTAATCCCGCATATTGTACTACCTGTAGCAATCATTGGCCTGACTGATACATGGCTGAATTTACGTAAAAATATTAAACCCCCAACCAGTGCTGATTAAGTGCTGAGTATCAATTTTTAAATTGATAAATTATTGAGGACTATCAGATGGAAATCATCCTTCTTGAAAAAGTTGTAAACCTAGGGAATCTAGGAGATAAAGTAAATGTGAAGTCAGGATATGCAAGAAATTTCCTAATTCCACAATTAAAAGCTGTTATGGCAACAAAAGAAAAAGTTGCTGAATTTGAACAACGCAGAGCAGAGCTTGAAAAAGCAGCCGCTGAGAAATTAGCTGCTGCAACTAAAAGAGCTGCAGCCATTGCTAAAGTTGAAGTGGTTATTCCACACAAAGCTGGCGAAGAAGGCAAGTTGTTTGGTTCTGTTGGTACTGCTGATATTGCTGCTGCACTAACAGCTGCTGGTGCAGAAGTAAGCAAGCATGAAGTTCGTCTACCTGAAGGCATTATTCGCCAATTGGGAGAGTTCGATATCGATATTAGCTTACATGCTGATGTAACAGAAACAGTTAAAGTTTCTATTGTTGCTGAAGATTAATAGTCTTTAAACGCTATTATCAAAAAAAGCCGCGATTTTATTCGCGGCTTTTTTTTGCCTGAAATTT